>CALCNB010000155.1 GCA_937897785.1 uncultured Cellvibrionales bacterium
TGGTTGGACTATCGCCAATTGACTCAGGTGAAAATAGCCATAGCGGTAAGGACGATACAAAAGCCCACGCACCGCAAGATGAAAATCCTCACTATCGTTCAATATTGGTTGAACTTAACCACTTAATCACGTCTTACGCGCAGAAAAAACCTGACGACCATCAGCTGACCGATATCAAACAGCGTCTTGATGAGGGCATGGATAAAGAACAGTTACTTAAAAGTTGTGTCGTAATTTTGCGAATGATTGTGCAAGACGCTATGTCTGAAGCAAGTTTGACAGGCAAAGTAATTCAAAGCCTTCACCGCTCACTTAGCGAAGTAAGTAACGATGTAAGTAACACCATAGAAAATAGTAAGAGTCAATTTGAGCAAAGGCAGGTGGGTAATGAACAACTTAAACGCCATATCAGCCATATCGAAGAGGCCATGTCGGAAAGCGAGTCTTTTGAGGCATTAAAAGAACAAACGCAGTTTTGCGTTGAAAAACTCGTCACAGCACTTAGCGAACAACAAGATAGCGACGAGCAGGGGCAAGAGGCAATAATGGCCCTGCTATCCTCAATGCAATCGAGAATAGATACCCTGCAGCAGCAAACCAGTGTTTACAAGAAGAAGCTTGCTGAACAGGCGATGCAGAGTCGAACCGATCCACTTACCCGCCTTCCAAATAGACAGGCCTATAACGAGAGACTTGAGACAGCCTATACCCGTTTTAAATCTAACGGTCATTCGCTGGCGGTTGCCGTAGTCGATATCGATCACTTCAAATCTATAAACGATAGGTTTGGCCATGCCGCTGGGGATAAAACACTGCAAGTCGTCAGTAAGTTTTTAAAGCAAAGCCTCTCGGAAAATGATTTTGTTGCCAGATGGGGCGGAGAAGAGTTTGTCATGCTTTTGCCTGATGCCGAAATGGCGGACATAGATAAAAAGCTTAATGAAGTTAGAACCAAGCTAGCCGCAATGCCATTTAAGTTCAAACAAGAAAAAGTAAAAATTACCGCCTCTTTTGATAAAACAGATTGATTCCAGCTCATCTAATATATAAGGGTGTTTAAATTCATTATTTTTTATACTTAATTGTTTATTTAGTCCAATTTCTA
>CALCNB010000156.1 GCA_937897785.1 uncultured Cellvibrionales bacterium
CGGGTAACACTGAAGCGACACTGTTCACCGTGCCTTGATAGTTAACAGCCATAATCCGGTTAACCTCAGCCGCAGATTGCACTGCCAATGACGCAGTGGGCATAATCGCGGCGCAAGTCACGAGACGTTGAATAACACCAAAACGGGCCTCATGTTCTTCAACAATGGTCATTAAAACCTTTTCGTCACGAACATCAGCACAATAGCTGAAAATACCCTCCTCGCATGCAAGTAGCTCTAACGCCACTTTATCTTGATCCACCGCAGCAACAATTATACCCTGCGCAGCCATTCTCAGCGCATACACACGCCCCATACCACTAGCAGCACCGGTGATCATTGCAACCTTAATATTGGATTCCATGGACTTAATTCGCCTCATCGTTGGCTATGCCCCATTATGCCGTGAAACGCCTATTATTTTATTACTGTTTGTTATTTCGCTCAGTCAGGCAATTATGACCAACTCGCAACCCAAAAAACTAGACGAATAGGGATTCGCAGATTAGCCTTAATGGGTAACTCTATTAACCACTCTGCCCAACAGATCGATGCTCGACAGGATAAAGAATTATGGCGCATGAAGTATTGGCAAAAATTGATGATATTTCCGAGTTTTTACAAGACCAATCTGCCGAAGCGGAACAACTCGGACGACTCCCGGATGCGACCGCTAAAAAGCTCCGCGAATCTGGCTTGATGCGCATGCTTCAACCCAAAGAATACGGGGGTTACGAGGCTCATCCCAATGAATTTCTTGAAGCCGTTATGGCGACCGGCAAACATGATCCTGCCACTGGCTGGATTGCTGGTGTAGTTGGTGTACATCCATGGGAAACAGCCATGAATGATGACAAGCTGCAAAATGAGCTTTGGTCTGAAGATCAGGATGCTTGGATGGCATCTCCCTATGCCCCAATGGGTATGGCAATACCGACAGAGGGCGGATACATCCTAAATGGTCGGTGGTCATTCTCTTCTGGCACTGACCATTGTAATTGGCTGGTAATCGGCGCGCTCGTTGGCGATGCCGATGGCAAACCGGCCATGCCGTTTCAATCCCTACACGTCATGGTGCCGAGACCGGACTACACCATCATTGAAGATTCTTGGAATGTCGTGGGTTTGCAAGGCACGGGCAGTAAAGATGTCGTCGTAGAAGGGGCTTTCATTCCGGATTATCGTGCCATTGATGCCGCTAAAGTGATGGACGGAACAGCTTATAAAGAATCGGGCCGTGATGAGGCACTGTATCGCATGCCATGGACAGCAGTCTTTCCTAGCGCCATTAGCGCAGCGGTATTAGGCATTTGTGAAGGCGCACTGCGCACTGCCATTGAATACCAAAAAGATCGCGCTGGCATGCTAGGTAAAACCTCTGACGATCCTTATATGATGGCGGCCATTGGTGAAGCATCCGCCGAAATTCGCTCATCGCGAGCCACTCTGCTCTACAACATGGCTGAAATGTATGATCTCGTCGAAGCTGGTAAAGAAATTCCCTACGAAATGCGCGCTTATGGTCGGCGTGATCAAGTCCGCGGTGCATGGCGAGCCGTTCGAGCTGTCAATGAGTTATTCACCCGTACCGGCGGCAATGCCCTGCGCACCGATATGCCGATGCATCGTTTCTGGCGTGATGCTAATGCCGGATTGAATCATGCCGTATTCACAACGGGCCCCATCTATCATGCCTCTGCGGCACTCTCAATGGGTTTTGCCCCTGAAGATGTGATTCGTAAAGCGATGATTTAATCTTTTAACTTGAAAAAAAACTGGATTTTTGAAGTCGTGGTTTTTTTGCTTGTTGAACTCAAATCTTCCAGTACTAAAAGTGACTAGGCATTCACATCAATCACCACGCGGCCTTGCACCTGACCCGATAGAATCGCCTCACCCAATTGCGGTAATGCCGACATAGGCTCTATGCAATATAGTGAGGCCAGATGATTAAGATCAATTAACTCAGATAATAATTTCCAAGCACGTGCCCGTCGCTGCTGACTCGCCATCACAGAATCAATACCACGCAGAGTCACTCCTCGTAAAATAAAAGGCGCTACACTTGAAGGTAAACTCATGCCTGCGGCTAAACCGCAGGCCGCAACAATACCTTCGTAATTCACTTGAGCCAATATCGTCGCTAACGGCTGACCGCCAACAGAATCAACAACCGCAGCCCACTTTTCACCGGCCAAGGGTTTGGACTCAACATTAAATGCCTCTCGATCAACGACCTCGCTTGCACCTAATCCGGTTAACTTTGCTTTGCAAGCGTCAACTCTTCCAGTCGAAGCAGTCACCTGATAGCCTAGCTTAGCCAGCAGCATGATCGCTACTGACCCGACGCCACCGGCTGCACCGGTGACTAAAACTGGCCCATGCTCGGGTGTAACACCATGATCTTGAATCGCCATCACGCATAACATGGCGGTATAACCTGCAGTGCCTATCGCCATGGCTTGCTCAGTGTTAAAAACTGCATCGAGCTTCACCAAGTGATCAGCATTCACGCGTTGCCGCTGACTGTAACCACCCCAGTGACTTTCCGACAAACCATAGCCATTCACAACGACCTGATCACCGGCCTGATAACGATCATCAGCGGACTCAAGGACTGTGCCGGCTAAATCAATTCCACCGACCATCGGCAATTGCCGGCAGATTCGCCCCTTACCCGTGACCACTAGGCCATCTTTATAATTCAAAGAGGAATAATCAACTTTTATCAGTACATTTTCATCAGGTAGGTCAGCATTGTTTAAGGTTTCGATTGAACCGATGGTTTTTTGTTTAGCCGCTGAATCTGGGTTTTGTTGAATAACAAAAGCCTTGAATGTGTTGTTCATAATGAATCCTCATGGTGTGTTCCCATGCGACGTATCCGTTAAAGAATGAAGGTTTTATAACGCAATCAAATCTTTAAAATCATCGATACTGCTCGCCATTACAACTGCTGAACCATTTTCAATTTGTATTTTTAACGCCTGAGAACGCGGCAATATTTTCTTAAAGTAAAAGTCTGCAGTTTCTACTTTTGATCGATAAAAAGCCGTATCGCTCTGTTTCGTATTAGCCTTAGCAACCGAGGCCATTCTCGCCCAAAACCAAGCCAGCACGGTATAACCGGCATACATCAAATAATCAAATGAACTCGCACCAAGCTCATCAATATTGTCAGCTGCATTACTCATTATAGCGTGAGTCAAGGCCTCCCACTGATCAATCTGCATTTCGAGCGCAGGTAAAAAGTCATTATCAATTTCGGGATAACTCTCGCGAATAATGGCTAAAAACGCTGCGAAAGTTTGGCCGCCATCGATAAGAACTTTACGACCAAGTAAATCCATCGACTGAACGCCAGTGGTCCCTTCATAGAGAGTAGCAATACGTGCATCACGAACATTTTGCTCCATGCCCCACTCTTTAATATAACCATGCCCACCGTAGACCTGAACGCCTATATTGGCAGCTTCGACTCCACATTCAGTTAAAAACCCCTTACTAATGGGCGTTAAAAAACCCATCAATTTAGCTGACAATTCATCGCCCGTTTTTTCTAAATCAGACAACTGAGCGACGTAATAAATAAAAGCTCTAGCTCCTTCAGAAAAACTTTTGATGGTCAGTATCATTCGCCGAACATCCGGATGCACCATTAACGAGTCAGCTGGCCTATCAGGTGATTGCGGCCCTCTTAAAGAACGACCGGCTTCACGCTCGAGCGCATAACCAAGGGCACCTTGCAAGGCTAGCTCTGCGTGAGTGAGCCCCTGTAAAGAAGTATCTAAGCGGGCCGAGTTCATAAAGGTAAACATACAATTTAAACCGCGATTCGCCTCTCCAATGAGAAAGCCTGTTGCACCATCGAAGTTCATTACGCAGGTTGGGTTAGCATGAATCCCCATTTTATTTTCTAATGAACCACAGCTAACGGCATTTCGCTTCAACTCACTGCCATTAGTGCCATCAGCACCATGTAGCAATTTAGGAACTAAAAATAATGAAATACCTTTAGTCCCTTCAGGTGCGCCAGGCAAACGCGCTAAAACAATATGAACAATATTAGGCGTAAAATCATGCTCACCGCCAGAAATAAAAATCTTCGTGCCGGTAATGGCGTAAGTACCGTCACCATTGTCATCCGCAC
>CALCNB010000157.1 GCA_937897785.1 uncultured Cellvibrionales bacterium
AATCAATTTTAATGATTGGTGAAATAGGTGGTACAGCTGAAGAAGAGGCAGCCGAATTTATACAATCTAATGTAACTAAACCAGTGGTTTCCTATATAGCGGGTGTCACTGCCCCTCCCGGCAAGCGAATGGGTCATGCTGGCGCCATTATTTCTGGGGGTAAAGGCACAGCAGATGAGAAGTTTGCCGCCTTGGAAGCTGCTGGAGTCAAAACTGTTCGAAGTCTGGCTGATATTGGCTCTGGCCTAAGCGAAATCACCGGCTGGTAACAGTGTCGCCGGTAATAGGCGCGATCAAGTATTTGTTGCTATAACGCCCTGCGTAACCACAGGGCGTTTTTTTATGCCGTAGACAATGCTATTGCCGCTGATATTAGCGAGTGTTACAACTGCCTAATAGATACCGAGCGATTTTTTTGATAGCGTATTGATATTGGTTGAGTGCAAACTAAAGGCTTTTGATAACTACTTAAAAATAATAGGTGAATCTATGTTAACAGGTCAAAAAATATTGGTCACGGGTGCGACGGGTCAAGTTGCACGTCCGATTGCCGAGCAATTAAATGCCAATAATGAGGTTTGGGCGGCGGCACGTTTTTCTGACCCAGAAGCCAAAGAGGCGCTTGAGGCGCAAGGTATTAATACGGTTGCATTCACCATGGGTGAGTCTGATCTATCACATATGCCGGATGTCGATTACGTCATTCATTGTGGTGTCAATACTATGCCAAAAACGACCGATATTGGTATGCATGATAATGCCGAGGGTACGGGTTTTTTGATGAAACGTTACCGCAACGTTAAAGCATTTTTCCATATGTCGTCAGACTCGGTTTACCGTGATACGGCTGACCCAAAAGAAATTATTGACGAATCAGCCGTTTTGGGCGGTTACTCAAATTATGCTAAGCATTACGCTATGAGCAAGTTAGTTGCAGAGGGCGTGGTGCGCTTTCAAGCACGAGAGCTCAACTTACCAACAATTATTGCTCGCCTCGATGTGGCTTATGGTGTCTGTGGCCATGGTGGCGTCCCTACGGTGTTGTATCAATTTATGCAGGGTGGCATTCCTTATACGCAAAAAGATAATGGCGAGAGTTATTGTTGTCCGATTCATCAAGATGACATCGTACAACAGGTTCAGGGCTTAATTGCTCATGCTTCAGTGCCAGCCACGACCGTTAACCTAGGTGGCGATGAGGTGGTTTCCGTTGAAGAGATGATTCGTTATATCGAGTCTTTGACAGGGTTAACGATGAAAATGGAAGTGGGCGAATTAGCAACTTGGGGTATGAAAATTGTCGATAATACCCTACGGAAAGAATTAGCTGGCCCTTGCCATATTGGTTGGCAAGAGGGTGTGAAAGGCGTGCTTGAAGCACGTTTTCCGGGCTGTTTGAAATAGGTAGTTAATTATTGTTGGGAGCTGGCATGAGTGATGAGCTATACGGTAAGATCGCCTTGGTCACGGGGGCAGCCAGTGGTATTGGTTTAGCTGCGTCAGAATTATTTGCTAATCAAGGCGCAACGGTTATTGTCGCTGATATTAATCTAGCCAACGCTCAAGAAGTCGCTTCGAATATAGTGGCTAATGGTGGTCAGTGCCAAGCCTTACATGTTGATATTGGCGACCCTGTTTCAGTAGCTTCGTTATTCAGTCAGATTAAACAGCAATATTCTCGTCTCGATGCTGCATTCAATAATGCAGGGGTCAGTGACGTACAATGCTCTTGGATCAACTTCCCGCTTGAACAATGGCAACGCATGATCGATGTCAATTTAAACGGTGTTTTTTATTGTCTTCGTGAAGAGTTAAAACTGATGAGTGAACAGCAGGCTGTCGATGGCCTGCGCGGCCAAATAGTTAACACGTCTTCCGGTGCCGGTTTAATACCCGCGCCAGGCCAGCCGCATTATACTGCAGCTAAGCATGCAGTGTTAGGTTTAACTCGGTCGGCGGCGCAAGATTTTTCGCATCAGGGAATTCGAGTTAATAGTATTTTGCCGGGCCTTACTGAAACGCCAATGATTGAATCCCAGCCTCAATCGATGTTAGATACATTGGCTAAAATGTCTCCCACGGGCAAGTTAGGTCAGCCGATTGATATTGCAAGGGTGGCGGTTTGGCTTTGTTCACCTGCTGCTCAGTGGGTGAATGGTCAAGCCATTGTCGCTGATGGTGGCGGCTTAATGCACTAAGCCGGCAGTAAAGTCATTCACAAATGGTAGGGTTATGAGTTTTAATATTGCTGATGTTTTTGAATTGGCGGTAGATCATTATGCCGAGCGAGAATATGTGGTTTGCGATCAGCAGCGTCGGACTTATGCTGAAATGGAAAGCCGCGCTAATCAACTAGCGCATTACCTACAAAAGCAGGGTATTGGCCCAGGCGATCATGTCGGCATCTATGCAATGAATTGCGTCGAATGGGTTGAGGCTATTTGGGCAACTTTAAAAATTCGAGCCCTGTATATCAATATTAACTACCGCTATGTGGCCGATGAATTGGCCTATATTTTTGATAATGCCGATCTAAAAGCGGTTCTTATTCAGGCTCAATATCTGCCATTGTTAGATCAGTTGAGTGGAAGTTTACCGAAGCTTGAGCATGTCTTAGTGATTAATGACAGTGCTGGCGATGACTCCTTAGAGCCTAGCTTAGCGTCAGCTGATATTTCTTGCATAGACTATGAGTCAGCTTTAGCTGGCCAGTCTAACCAGCGAGACTTTTCCGTTCGTAGTGGTAATGATCATTATATGGTTTACACCGGTGGCACCACGGGTATGCCTAAGGGTGTGGTATGGCGTCATCAAGAAGTCATGTTTGCATTAGGTGGCGGTGTTGATCAATTAACTCAACAGCCGGTCGAGCGACCGCAGGAGATTATTGACCGTGGTAAAGACGGTTCAATGACAGTGATGTCAATCGCACCATTAATGCATGGCGCCGCACAATGGAGTTGTATTTCGCGTGCTTTTGAAGGCGGTAAGGTAGTGATCATGCCGCAGTTTTCCGCTGACAAGACGTGGCAGTTAGTTGAGCGTGAGCGGGTTAATTCGGTCTTTATTGTCGGTGATGCAATGGCAAGGCCAATGATTGAAAGCTTCTTAGCCGCAGCAGAAAAGCCAAATGTTGACTCACTGTTTTTATTGGCGAGTTCAGGTGCTATCTTTTCTGCTTCAATCAAAGATCAGTTTTTTGATTGTTTTCCAAAACTAATGATTGTTGACAGTATTGGTGCTTCAGAAGTGGGCGGTCAAGGTGTGGCAATGATTGAGCCAGGTAAAACCGCAATGACCGGCGGTGGGCCAACCGTGACTCCCTTAAGTGGCACGGTTGTACTCGATGAACAGGATTTAACGATTTTACCTGCTGGCAGTCCATCCATTGGTAAAGTTGCTCGACGAGGTTATATCCCTGTTGAATATTATAAAGACCCAGTTAAGACGGCAGCGACATTCGTTATCGCGGCTGATGGACATCGTTACGCCTTGCCGGGTGATTATGGCAAAGTCGAACAGGATGGTCGTATCACTATGCTTGGCCGAGGCTCGGTGTCGATTAATTCGGGTGGTGAAAAGATTTTTCCTGAAGAGGTTGAGGCTGCTATAAAGGCGCATGCAGGAATTTTCGACTGCGTTGTTTGCGGTGTGCCCGATGAAAAATGGGGTAGTCGGGTGACGGCTGTAGCACAGTCGCGGTCACTGCCTGCACCGAGTTTAGAGGCTATTCAGATTCATTGTCGAACTAAGCTTGCGGGTTACAAAATCCCTCGTCGAATTCACTATGTTGATTCGATACCGCGCTCGCCTGCTGGAAAACCTGATTATCAATGGGCTATAAATGTTGCTCAAAATAAATTAACTAAGTGAGGAGTAAAATTGAAATGATTAACTATATAACCCTTGGAACTAATGACTTAGCTAAATCCGCTGAATTTTATGATCAGCTATTAGAAGAGTTCGGGGCTAAGCGTGTTATGGCCAATGAAAGGATGGTTTTTTGGATGGCTGAGGGCGGCGGCGCAGGCATTTCCATATGTACGCCCGCTGATGAGAAAAAAGCGACAGTGGGTAACGGCAGCATGGTTGCTTTAGCCGCTGAAAATACTGAAAAAGTTGATGGCATCTATCAAAAAGCTATTGCCTTAGGCGCTCAGTGTGAAGGTAAGCCAGGCAAGCGAGGCGAAATGTCTTATGCAGCTTATTTTCGTGATCTCGACGGTAATAAAATAAACGCCATCTGCTATGTGTAGTAGGAAATTTTAACGACTGTCATCCAGTCGCGTTAGCAGACCTTTGTCAGCATCGAGGCGAACTTTATCACCGGTTTTGAATTGCTTAGTCGCCTGGCGTAAATTCACTATCGCGGGTAGACCGTATTCACGTGCAATCACAGCGCCATGCGATACGGCTGACCCCACGTCTGTCGCCAGACCGCCGATCACATTGAAGTAGGGTGTCCAGCCAACATCGGTAATAGGTGCAATCAATATTTCACCCGGCTGTAAGGCGGCAGCTTCTTCGATGGTCAGAGCCACCCTTGCATAGCCTTCAATGATGCCGCGACTCACAGGCCGCCCACTTAATTCTCCACTGTTAGTATTTTCTTTTGGTGTCCATTGCACGGGTTCAGGTTTTCCCACATAGATGTCATCAAATTCCATCTTTTCATGAAAAGACAGTGCAACTCTGCGTTGGCGAGCTTTTTCGGCCCATTCGATGGTTGGTTGGCGGGTAAATTCATTCAGTTCATCATGAGTGAAAAAGAACACTAAATCTTCGTCAGGTAAGTGCCCTTCGTTAACCAAGAGTTTAGCTAAGTGACGATAACCCCGCTTTAATCGGTGTGTGACTAATACCAACATCGATTTAGTATGCTCTCTTCGGCGAATGGCATTATGCGCAACGGGCAATGCTTTTTGAAGCAATTTTGGCAGCTCGTGCAGCGCAACTTTATCAGCTGTTCTTGGCGTGTAATTACCCTGACGTCTGGCTGCCACTGATACTTGCATACTAACAATCAATTTTTCGGGTTCGTCAATCCAGCCTTTTTCGCGCACGCAAAGTTCGCGGATGGAGCGATGACCATGGGCGTTTAAGAATTCTTCAAATCGAAGTTTTGCTGCGCCAGCTGCATCGCTGCTTAGCCATTTGAGCGCTTCGCTAGGGGAAGTAGTTTGAAAAGCAGTTTCTGCATCGGGGTGTTCAGCAATGATTCCAACCACATTTTCTAGGCGATCAACCATAACAGCGCTTTCTACTTCAGAGGCGCCAGCCAATAAACGCGCCGCTTCAGCTTGCTGATCATTATCGGGGTTTTGGCCACCACCGGATACTAGCGCTTGAATCACTCCTTCCATGACACCTGATAGGGCAGAGCAGCGGAGATGCACTTCATTGGTCTCAAGGATCCAAGGGAAATAGTCATTGATGGCTTGCATCATGGTTCGACTGTCATTGCTGTAGGCAATGAAACCATGCTTAAAGCGCGTTTCAAATTCGGTTAAGTATTTTTGTCCCTGCAAGCAATACCGAATAAATGTCAGGGTTCCCCACCAACGTCGCCAAATAGGTGCTGTGTCACTTAGCGGTTTTAATTCAGGTACAGGACCGCCACAAAGGCTTTGACCCATGGTTTCTGGTGTATTAATCGATACGTAGCGCGAGGATTCTAAACCGCCAGACATATTAATAAACATATGCCCAAAAAATAGGTTAATTTGACTCCAGTCATTATTAATAGCTGGTCTGCCGGCATACTTAAGGTGCATGTGTTGCATACCATGCTCTTACAAGATGATCTGAACTTGCCTT
>CALCNB010000158.1 GCA_937897785.1 uncultured Cellvibrionales bacterium
AGAGCCTCGCACAATACCATCATTAAATACTTTTGGCATATTTTTGATGAGTGTTTTAGTTTTTCCATCGTCGCTTAGTAGACTTAAGCCTATGGTTTTTTCACTGACTAAAATATTTCCGTTATTTAAAGGCGCTATGGCATAGGGGTGGGTTAAACCATCATGAATTTTTTTGAGTGTAAATTTGTGTTGTTCAGTAGTTTGGATAGTATTTGGGATTTGTGGTCGTGTGCCGACACCGAGAATGGCATCAAGCCCTTTAGTTGTTCGCTTTTCTAAGATATAGACGGCTAAGGCTTTTATTTGATTTTGAGTTAAGCTTTTTTTCCAAGCCGGCATACCACTATTGATGAAGCCGTCGCTAATATTTTTTATCAAACGATCAAGGCTTTCGCCGTGAAGGAGGGCATTGTTAACTAAAGGTGGGCCAATAGCTTTGCCCTCTAGATTATTACCATGGCAAACGCTGCACTGTGCCAAATACAGTTCGCCAATTTTGTCGCTGGGAACCCAGGCATCTCGACTGTCTTCTAGTTGTTGGGAGGATAAATCTTTTTTTGGTTCAGCTATGGCGGCGCTACTTAAAAAAAACACCAAGAATATATAGACTAAAGCATTGTGTTGAAGGATTTTTGCCTGTCCTTTTTCCTTTGAAGTCAGTAGTAACGGTTTTTGCCACATAAAAGCGCCTCTCAGCGTCAATTAAGTTGGCATGGGCTGATAAGCATGCCCCCAAAAATCACCCTCTGTCGATTCGGTGGGAGGGAATTGACTCCAGTCATCAATTTGTAATCCATCGTAGCCAAATTCGACAGCTATACCTCCAGGGCCCACTGAGTAAAAGCTCAGCATGTTGTCATTACAGTGCCTGCCTAGGGTAGACATAATAGGCACATTCGCTTGATTAACGCGATCGAGACAAGCCCCAACTTCATCAATGCTGGTGACTTCAAACATCATATGCACGATGCCGACCGGGTGGGGGAAGTTGGCTAGCGCCAAACTATGGTGCCGTGAGTTGCTGGCATGCATAAAAATAATACGTAATTCAGGTGCCCCATCAGCAGGCGGCGGCATACGTAAATCATCGCTCATGCCGAAGCCCATGGTATCAATATAAAATGCATGCGTTTCTGCGGTCAATGGTGCGGGTATGACAGCATGGCCCAAGCCCATATCGCCGGTGACAAATTTATCGATGCCTACTGGCGATACAAATGGCACATCGCATTCGGCCGTTGTCGTTCGGCCGTAAAATATTTCAAAGGGGTTGCCTGAAGGGTCGTTAGAGCTGGCGTACTCGGTGACGCAGCGTAACTTAGCCCCTTGTGCATCGCCAGCAGTAACCGTGGCGTTAGCCGCTTCGAGCTTAGCAATCATGGCTTGATAATTTTCTTTACTGCCCATATCCCAGCCACAGCCAAGCATTTGGCCTTGTTCTGCAGTTGAGACTAATATTCTAAACGGCGCGTCATCCATTTTAAGAAAACTGTGATCATTGAAGTCGGGCCGTTCAATGGGCATGAGACCTAGGATATTTGCACCAAAATTGCTCCATGAGCCTTGTTCTGTTTCGCTAATATGAATGTAAGCTAAGTTTGCAACGCTCATAATGTTTCCTATTATCTAATCAGTAAATAACCGCGGTGAAGGGATTAATATTTCTCTGCCAAGAATTTTATTATACTTTGCTAATTCCAGTATTGACCATCGTGGCAATAGGTAGATTGACAGCTTGTAACCCACCAAAGTTCTCCACTTTTTGCTCAGAAGGCACAAAAAAACTGGATAATGAGACCAATTATCATCAATACTCTCTAGTGCATAGCGCTCAGCTGATTTATAATTATTGGTTTTTTAGCCTTTCGAGAAAAATCTTATGAGCGTATCTTCTTCTGCTGCTGATCGTGTTTTAGCCGTTAGCAATCATCTTCCTATTCAAACTGAACTGCCTGTCCACAGTGGCAAGGTTCGCTCTGTTTATTGGCTGAGTCAAGCCGATAGTCAGCGACTTATCGCGAGTGAAGACTATGATGTGGCGCCCGATTCAGAGTTGGCTGTGATGGTGATCAGTGATCGTATTTCAGCCTTTGAATGTATTTGGCAAGGCGAGGGTGGTATGGCCGGTGTGCCGGGCAAGGGCGCTTCATTAAATGCCATCTCTAATCATTGGTTTAATTTATTTCGTCAGCAAGGTTTAGCCGATAGCCATATTTTAGCGGTACCTCACCCCTTAGTTTGGATTGTCCAGAAAGCAAGACCGGTTATGATTGAAGCGATTGCGCGTCAATATATCACTGGCTCGATGTGGCGATCTTACAGTAAAGGGGAGCGAACGTTTTGTGGCATTCAATTACCTGAAGGCTTAACCCGCGATCAAAAATTATCTGAATTATTAATCACGCCGTCTACTAAGGGTATTTTGCAAGGTATTCCTGGCGTTCCAGAAGTCGATGATGTGAATGTCACAAGAGCCGATATTGAACAGAATGTTTCGGCGTTTAAATTTCAGCAAGCCAGTGATATTGACCATTACGAAACACTGTTGCGTGAAGGTTTTGAAGTGATTAGTTCCGCTTTAGAGAAGCTTGACCAGATTTTTGTCGACACTAAATTTGAATTTGGTTATGTCAAAGATGCTAAAGGAAACGATAAACTGATTTACATGGATGAAGTCGGTACGCCTGATTCATCGCGAATGTGGGACGGCGAGCAATTTCGGCAGGGCAAGGTGGTTGAAAATTCTAAAGAAGCATTTCGCCAATTGTTATTAAATCATTTCCCTGATTCAGATATTTTATTGAATAAAGATCGCATGACTGAGCGTACCGCTCTAGCTAAAGATAACGAGCTTCCAGAGGCGGTGTTAATGGAGGTCTCATCGACTTATGTTGGACTAGCTGAGAAAATTATTGGCCATTCTCTGCCGCAGTCAGACAACCCGCAAGCAGAAATTCTTGATGTGTTGAATGATCGTTATGGTTTAATTCGATAGAAGAGTCGCGCGAGAGGATTTAAGTCAATTAATAGCCACTACCAACTTGTTCGTACTTATACTCAGCATTTACCAGCAGGTCAGTTGAATTGGATTGGTCTTCGACCCGCTAGAAAAGTTGCAATGCTTGAGGTTGAGCAGGTTCTCGCGGTTGAGGGTTTGGGCTTGGAAGGCGATCGACGTTGTCAAGGTAAGCCGGGTTCAGCTCGGCAAATCACTATTATTAGTGAAGAATATATTGCTCAAATAGAATATTTCATGGCGTTGCGTCGTGGTCAAGGTCAGGGCGATATTTTTGGCGACCATCAACCGGTAGTGCCGGCTATGCTACGAAGAAACTTAGTCGTTAGTGGCATTAACTTAACTGCGATTCGACATCAAAGGCTTCGTATCGGTGAGGCCGAAATTGAAACAAATGCCTTATGCGACCCTTGCTCGCGAATGGAGCAGGTGCTGGGCCAAGGCGGTTTTGCTGCGATGTTAGGGCATGGCGGTTTATGCGCTAAAATCACCAAGGGTGGCATCATTAGGCGGGGCGATTCAGTCCAACTTCTCAACCCTTACTGATCCAATTCTGAAATTTTTATACGGGGTTAGGTGAGCCGGGTAAAAAGTCGATGTATTTGCCCGTCGTCATGCCTCCGTCAACGGCAATTTCTGCCCCCATGCAATGCACAGCATCTGCGCTGGCTAAAAACGCAACCACGCTGGCAATGTTTTCAGGTTCGGCACCGTGTTGAGCGGGATATTTTTTATAAGGCTCATCAAATTCAGTTTTCTCCAATGCGGTTGGATTGGCCATCGGAGTATTCACTCCACCAGGGTGAACCGAATTAACGCGAATACCCAAAGGCCCTAACTCCATCGCCGATGCCTTGGTGTAACCACGCACCGCCCATTTTGATGCAATATATGCCGATAAGCCATTCACAGAAGACAAACCTTCTGACGATGACATATTGATAATGGCGCCGCCACCGGCTTTGGAAATATGCGGTGCCGCGGCTTGAGTTCCCAGCATCACGGACAGCAAATTAATGTTTAAGGTAGTCTGAATTTCCTCTAAGGAATAGTCCAATAAACCATTAAATATACACACGCCTGCGTTGTTAACCAGAATGTTAAGATTGCCGTAAGCTGAAATAGTGTGCTCAATAACATTTTGCCATTGGCTAGCTTGGGTCACGTCATGCTGAACAAATAAAGCTTGATTTCCCAGGATTTTAGCGGCCGTATGACCAGCATCGTTATTAATATCAGTAATCACCACTTGCGCACCCTCACTTATCAGTCTGGCAGCGGTTGCTCTACCGATGCCACCAGCCCCACCAGTGATAATGGCTGTTTGCCCTGCTAGTCGTTGCTGTAATGGTATGTTCATAGTATTTCTCCTTGCAGGATAAGTAATATTATTACTGAACAGTAAATTGCTCTGCCTCTGGCGCTAAGGTCCATTGCCAATAGTCGGCTAATCGCCAAGGGGTATTTGTGGTGATGTGACCTTGTGAGTTTTTATACCAACTGCCGGCGCCTTCGTGAACCCAGACTGTTTTGGAAAACTCATGTTGTACGCGTTGGTTATAGGCTTCATTCACTTCTGATTTGATTTCAATAGTATCGGCATTGGCGCTAACTTGAAGCTCGATACACTTTAATATGTAGCGAATTTGGCATTCAGAATTGAAAAAGAGTGTGCCTGCATGTGCTAAGTTAGTATTCGGCCCATACATACAATAGAAGTTGGGAAATTCAGGCACAGTAATACCTAAATAGGCTTTTGGATTGTCGCCCCATAGGGTATTCAATGATTGATTATTTCTGCCAGTAATATTCATCGGGTAAAGCCATTTATTAGCATGAAATCCGGTCGCATAAATAATCACATCAACCTCGGTATGCAGTGCTTCAGAAGCCGATTGATGATGAATGCCTGTTGCATCTATGGCTTTAATATTATCAGTAATTAATTCAACATGGGGTTGTTGTAAAGCAGCTAGCCAGCTGCCATTGTCTTGTAAAATACGCTTTACGAAGGGCGGATAACGCGGGACTACCTTGTTTAATAACTCGGGGTCTTTCACCTGGCTCTTGATCCACTCAGTGGCATGCTCACGGTACATGTCATTAGCGGCATTGATTGAACGCTCTTGATCGGGCCAATCTTCATCTCTTATTAAGGTTGGTAGCAAGGCATCGGCGGATACCCAGAAAAGTAAGAATCGATAAAAACGATCATAGAAGGGAATGTGAGTTAACAACCACTGTGTACCAGAGTCAATATCATCATGGTAGCCTGGGTTGGGAAACATCCATGCAGGCGAGCGTTGAAAAACTTTCATTTTTTTTGCCACTTTTGCAATTTCAGGCGCTAACTGAAAAGCACTGGCGCCACTGCCAATAATGGCAACTGTTTTATCACTTAAATCATGTTGATGTTGAAATTGTGCACTGTGGAATTGTGCACCATCAAAGGAATCTGACCCATGAATGTCTGGTATTTTAGGTCGGTTAAGCTGACCAACAGCTGATATGACGCTGTTAGCAATGAGTGTTGATTGTTCACCGGTATGATGATTATGGGTGGTGATATGCCAGTGCTTTTGATTTTCAACCCAATTGACGGCGGTGGCTTCGGTGTTGTACTGAATGCAAGCCTGCAGCTGATATTTTTCGACGCAGTGATCAAAATAAGTTTTTAATTCTTTTTGCTGTGGGTAGAACTGTTGCCAGCTATTACTGGGTTCAAAACTGTAGCAATAAATTTGAGCGGGTATATCGACGCGTGCACCTGGGTATGAGTTCTCATACCAAGTACCCCCTTTGTCGGGATTTTTTTCAAGTAAAATATAAGGGATATTATTCTGTTTTAGGCGAATGGCCGCTAATATTCCCGACATGCCGCCACCGATAACCACCACGGCATGTTCACTCAATGGTTTTTTAAATCGAGAGTCTAAACAGACCTCGCGAGGGTCAGTGTTTTCTAATGCCAGCTCTTCTAGCATCATTTTACTCGAATCTTTTGGGATTTCCTGACCTGCAGTGAAGCACATCAGTTGATACAGTTTTTCCTCACAGGGCAATTCGGGCAGTATAAAGTTATTGCGTTGGTAATCTTTGATAACCTCGAGCGCTTCATCTCTTATCGTCTCTTGATCTTCTGCTGACATAAAGCCTTGCACTTCACCTAGCATGCCTTGCCCTGGTTTAATACTGCCATTTAATCGTGAAAAGTCACCATCGATTAGCATCATGGCTGACATCAGCGCAGGCACACTGGCGCTATTTAAAGCTTGGCGTATAGCTTCTTCATTATCCCTAAAAGTAGGGTAGCGGTTTTCATGGTTCACGATTAAATCCTATTTTTCAAAGGCCATTGTTAAGCATGATTGCTAGCAGTTGGTCAGCTGAGGGCGGTTGTTGTTCTTTCAAAATTGCCTCAATACGTAATTCCAGCATCGGTTTGAATTGATCTTGCGGGAATATCCAAAACTGATCCTTTTCGATAGCATCAAATGCTGCCGTGGCGACTTGCGCTGGTGATAATCCATTGGCGCACATGCCGGCTACTGCCTCATGCATTTGCTGCTCAGCATCAGAAAGTAATTGATTATGCTCTTCGCTGGGACGTAATCGATCAGATTCCCATATACCTGTAGCTGTATCACCTGGGCAAAGGCACGCTGCGGTTATTGGCGCTGATTCTAATGCCAATTCGGCATGCAGCGATTCAGTGATGGCAACGACCGCATGCTTGGTGCCTTGATAAGGCGCTAAGTAGGTGCCGCCAGCTAACAGACCGCCAATAGATGCGGTATTAATGATCTTACCGGCACTGTTTTGCGATAGCATTTTCGGTACAAAACTATGAATGCCATTAACTACGCCCATCACGTTTACATCAAAATTCCAACGCCAATCTTTGATTGATCGTTCCCAGCTTTTACCATCAATCAGTACGCCGGCATTATTGAACAGCAAATTGACTTCGCTGTGTTGGCTGAAGCAGTGCTTAGCGAATGACTCCACTGCATTTTCGGATCTAACGTCTAACGTATAAATTTCGATTTTCTCTGGTTTACTTGCATTACTTTGTGTGTTGCGTAAACCTTGTTGGTCAATGTCGGCGGCAATAACATGCATTCCTTGTGCAGCGCAGTGCTGTGCTAAGGCAGATCCTATGCCGCTGCCTGCTCCAGTGATGACAGCGGTTTTTTCATTCCAGTCTGACATACTTACCTCGATTTTATTCAGTAGATGAATGACCTAAGACTTTATTTAGTGCGTCCATTCTAATTTTTCGGTACTTAGTTGTGGTTTCACAGTCGACAAATTCATAGCCATGCACGGCGGCTTTAGCTTCTACTAAAGTCACTTCAACGGCCGCTTTTTGCAGGGCTTCGGCATAATTAATTGCTTCATCTCTTAACGGGTCGAATTCGGTGGGTTCAATATAAGCAGGTGGTAAGCCACTAAGGTCTTGGCGATGAACGGGTGAAGCATAAGTGGGTATGTGTTCGCCCCCTTTTTTGTATTCACTGCCTCGCAGATACACCTCCCACATTACTTTGTTATTGTTGGTTGTCCAAAGAGGCGTATCGGTAAATTCGGTGGCGCTGGCTGTTTTTGTTTCACAGTCACAGACGGGATAGAGTAAAAACTGCGCGAGTAAATTGATTTTTTCACTACGATTTTTATTCCTGTCGTGGGTTAACTGAGCAACACTGGCGGCTAAACCGCCGCCGGCACTGTCGCCGATGACAATTATTTTTTCTTTATCAACGCCTAGCTGTTTGGCCTTACCATGCACCCATTCTAGTGCCGCTTGCGAGTCGTCGAGTGCGGCCGGAAAAGGGGCCTTAGTGGAAAGGCGGTAATCCACCATAAATACTTTGCAATTCGCTTGCTCAGCATACATCTGGGCATTATCTAGATGAAGGCCTGCATAGGTGAGGAAAAATGCGCCGCCATGAAAATAGACTAAAGCAGGTGCGTTATCCGCTAAGCCCTTTTTACTGATTTCGATCACTTTCAGTTTATGGCCGTTAGTACTGTCAATTTTATGGGTTGAGATATTGAGGTTTTTCGACCATTTGTAGCGTAAACGGGTTGCCAAGATGAATAAATTAGTAAACCGCAGTTTGAGCAGGTTGGTACTAAAACTCATATCAGGAAAATCAAGGTATGCGGGGTCAATGGCATAAGGTTTATCGTTATTTCGAGTGTTCATGTGGTTTTCCATAGTGATCGATCTCGTCAATTATTTATCTGCCATGATAGAGCTATAATGAACTATTTATCATGAGATGAATGTAATAATATATTTTTCAAGAAGATTCTCACAAT
>CALCNB010000159.1 GCA_937897785.1 uncultured Cellvibrionales bacterium
ATAGACCAGCCATCGTTGTGCCAAAATACCATGCCCGGCGCTTCTTCTTGCCAATGGAACAGATTAAGCGCTTTACCGATTTTACGGTGGTCGCGCTTTTCAGCTTCTTCTAAGCGCTGTAAGTAAGAATTGAGTTGCTTCTTGTCAGCCCACGCTGTGCCGTAGATACGCTGTAGCTGCGGGCGACTGGAATCGCCACGCCAATAGGCACCAGCTAACTTGGTGAGTTTAAAATGCTTTAAAAATCGGGTATTCGGCACATGTGGACCGCGACACATGTCTAAATATTCTTGATGGTAATAAAGGCCCATTGCCGTTTCGTCAGGCATGTCGTCAATTAGTCGCAATTTGTACTCTTCGCCGCGGCGATCGAATTCAGCAATGACTTCGGCACGTGGCGTCATCTTTTTCACCACATCGTACTCTTCGTCAATCAAGGCTTTCATGCGTGCTTCAATGGCGCCAATATCTTCTGACGTAAACGGTTTTTCAGTGGCAATATCGTAATAAAAACCCTCGTCAATCACAGGGCCAATGACCATTTTTGCATCAGGAAATAATTGCTTTACCGCATGACCAATCAAATGGGCACAAGAGTGACGAATAATCTCAACGCCTTCGTCATCCTTTGCGGTGATAATGCGCAACGTTGCATCGTGCTCAATCAATTCGCAGGCATCTTTGAGCTGACCGTCAACTTCACCGGCGATGGTTGCTTTCGCTAAACCTGGGCCGATATCGGCAGCAACGTTTAAAATAGAAATCGCTTGATCGAAAGCACGCTGGCTTCCATCAGGAAGAGTAATAACTGGCATATTTGGTTCCTTTCACAGTGGTGACCGCTACCAATGGCCACTTGAAGTCTTTCGTTTTACTTTATCGTTTAAACTGGCTGACCTGCATTATTAACGCAAGCTATTGTTAAGTATAGAACAGATTATTGGGCTTCGCCGCTTGTCTCAGCCGGTACTGCCGCATCAATCACGGCTTGCAACTCACCATTACTAGACATTTCAGTGATAATGTCACAACCCCCTACCAACTCACCATCGACCCATAATTGAGGAAACGTTGGCCAATTCGCATAAGTCGGCAAATTGGCTCGAATCTCTGGATTGGATAAAATATCAACGTAAGCAAACCGCTTACCACAGCCCATCAGCGCCTCAATCGCACGAGCGGAAAAGCCGCATTGAGGCATATCGGGTGACCCTTTCATATAAATGATCACGGGGTTATTCTCGATTTGGTCTTTTATGGTGTCCATGATATCCATGGTTGTTCTCCGAAATTTTGGCCTATGCAACTGATTCAACAACCGCTAATCGCTGACAAATCAACCACTCTGTTCATATTAGGCCGCCATTGTAACGACCTTAGTCACATTTAGCCATGCTAATACGGCGCCTAAAAACGCTATTATCGCCCATTTAAGCTGAGGCTATGGGCAATTGAGAACCGTAATAATTGGCGTTGAAAGGGCTCAATAATGCAGTTATTCACCGATGCGTTTATTTGCTCAGCAAGCCAAGATAGGCTAGTATTTGCCCCTGCATAGGCAGCTTTGGCTGCCTTTTTTGCTTTTTGGCTGTTAGTCTTGCGGCTTTTTTCAACACACCAGCCGATAATCAGCGCTTAACTCTCTATGTAATAATTAATCCCCGAGAACAATGCGGCAATAGGACAATGGAAACTGATTTAATAACGCCTTCACAGGTGATGAATACTTATCAACGACTACCCATCAGTTTTAGTCGCGGTGAGGGTGCATGGCTATTTGATCTGCAGGGTAATCGGTTTCTCGATGCTTTGTGCGGCATCAGCGTGACGAATTTAGGCCATTGCCATCCGACAATAACGGCTGCTATTCAACAGCAGGCCGAGCAATTACTGCATACCTCCAATCTTTATCATATTCCTGCCCAGCAGCAACTGGCGAGCAGGTTATGTGAGATTACCGGCATGGATAATGTCTTCTTTAGCAATTCTGGTGCTGAAGCCAATGAAGCCGCGATTAAATTAGCCCGCTTGCATGCTGCCAATAACGGCAATCAAGAGCCTTTTATTATCACCATGACAGGCAGTTTTCATGGTCGCACACTGGCGACATTAACCGCCACCGGCAATGCAAAAGTGAAGCAAGGTTTTGGCCCACTACCGGCTGGATTTTTGTTGGCCGAGTACAATGACATTGCATCCGTTACGGCATTTTTTTCCCAATACGGCCATAAAATTGCAGCAGTCATAATTGAGGTCGTTCAAGGCGAAGGCGGCATTAACCTTGCCTCTGTGGATTATTTACAGCAATTACAAACACTCTGCGAGAATTACTCGGCGTTACTCATCGCGGATGAAGTGCAATGCGGCAATGGTCGTTGCGGTCAGTATTTTGCCTACCAAAGATTCGGCCTCACACCTGACGTCGTTACAACCGCAAAAGGCTTAGGTAACGGCGTACCGATTGGCGCCTGCCTGGCCCGCGATTCGGCTGCTCAAACCCTGTCACCCGGCACCCATGGTTCAACTTTTGGCGGTAACCCCCTCGCATCTGTCGCTGCCTTAGCCGTCATCGATGTCATTGAAAAAAAGCAACTGGCTCAACGGGCGGCGGATTTAGGCCAAGCGATGCTCGATGGCTTTGCTTTTCAGTTAAAGGGGCAGCAAGCAGTTAAAGATATTCGGGGCTGTGGCTTGATGATTGGTATCGAGCTCGATCGCAATTGCGCTGTTTTAGTCACTGAAGCCTTAGCAAAAGGCTTACTGATTAACGTAACTAATGGCAACACGATTAGGTTATTGCCGCCTCTCATTATGAGCGACGCCGAAGCAGATTTGATCGTTGATACAGTCAGCGATCTTATTGTTCAATTTATTAAAAGCGCATAAGGAGCTTTATTTTAGCCTTGACTTAAGGCAAGTGATTATTATGGCCACAAGACACTTTTTATCATTATTAGACTTCAGTCCTACTGAATTACAAACGGTAATTCAGCGGGCTATCGAACTTAAGAAAAAACCTATTAACCAAAATTTTAACGGCAAAGTTTTGTCGATGGTTTTTGAAAAGGCATCGACACGAACACGAATATCATTTGAGGCAGGAATGGCACAAATGGGCGGCAGTGCTATTTTCTTATCGCCTCGTGATACTCAGCTAGGCCGAGGTGAACCGATAGAAGACAGCGCCCGAGTGATTTCATCGATGACCGACATCGTCATGATTCGCACCTTTGCACATGAAACAATAGAGACCTTTGCTGAATATTCATCGGTACCCGTCATTAATGCACTCACGGACGCATTGCATCCCTGCCAGTTACTGGCTGACATGCAAACCTTCTATGAGCAACGCGGCAGTATTCAAGGCAAAAAAGTGACTTGGGTTGGCGATGGCAACAATATGTGTCAATCTTACATCAATGCTGCCAAGCAATTTGATTTTGAATTATCGATCGCCTGTCCTAAGGGCTTCGAACCCGATGCCGCTATGCTGACCGCTAATAGCGACCGAGTCACTGTGTTAGATGACCCGCAAACCGCTGTCGCTAATGCCGACCTAGTGGTTACTGACGTCTGGGCTTCAATGGGTCAAGAAGATCAACAAGGAAAAAGATTGTCACAGTTTGCGCCCTACCAGGTGAACCATAAATTAATGGAGGCAGCCGCAAAAAATGCCTTATTCATGCACTGTTTGCCCGCGCATCGAGGTGAGGAAGTCAGTGCTAAACTGCTTGAAGACAGTCAATACAGTGTAGTTTGGGATGAGGCTGAAAATCGCTTACATGCCCAAAAAGCATTGATGGAATTTTTACTCAGCTAATCCTAGAGTCATTATCAGCACAAAAAAAACGGTTTTCATCGGCACACAAACCACTCTTCTTTGGAATCACCCTGTAAAAATTTATCTGCTAGCTTAAAGGGGAGTATTAGTCTCTTAGTAAGGATCGAACCGCTTGCTGCCAACCCGTATATAAGACGTCGGCTTCTTCACTGGGCATATGCACTGCGAAATGCTGTCGCTTTTGCCATTGTTCTGCAATGTCATCTAAATCCACAAATACTCCTGCGCCTAAACCAGCCAAACTAGCCGCCCCCCAGGCCGTTGCTTCAGTTACTGCCGGCACATCGATCGGCGTTTGTAAGATGTCGGCTAAAAACTGACACACGAATTGATTCGCGATTAAACCGCCATCTGCACGTATCACACTTTGTGCCTCACCCGTATCCGATGTCATCGCCGCAATGAGATCACGCGTCTGATAGGCTTGTGCCTCTAACGCCGCTCTAGCAATATGTGCTTGACCAGTATCACGGCCTAGGCCAACAATCGCTCCACGCACATCAGGTCGCCAATAAGGTGCGCCCAGCCCAGTTAGCGCGGGCACAAAATAAACCCCTTGATTATCGTCAAGCTGTTGCGCTAATGCCTCACTGTCACTGACTTGATCAAATAGGGCTAAACCATCGCGCAACCATTGGACCGCCGCACCTGAGACAAAAATCGAGCCCTCTAGGGCATAGTGATATTCACCGTCAAGACTATAAGCAATGGTGGTAAGTAATCGATTAGTCGAAAGCACCGCCTGATGGCCAGTATTCATTAACATAAAGCAGCCCGTACCATAGGTTGACTTAACCATGCCCTTTTTAAAGCATGCTTGTCCAACCAGCGCCGCTTGTTGATCTCCAATCATAGCTTTAACTGGAATTGAACACCCAAAAATATCTTCCGCAGTGACACCAAAATCTGCGACATTATCGAAAACTTGCGGCAGCATTGAACGCGGGATACCAAAAAGGTCCAGTAATTCATCGTCCCATTCACCACGATGAATATTCAGCAGCAGGGTTCTTGAAGCATTGCTTCTATCGGTGGCATGGACTCTGCCGCCGGTTAAATGCCATAATAAGAAACTATCAACCGTGCCAAACAGTAGTTCGCCAGCCTCTGCTTGTTTGCTGGCGCCTTCGACATGATCCAATAACCAAGCAATTTTTGTGGCCGAAAAATACGGATCTAAACGCAACCCCGTTTTTTCATTAACAGCGGTCTCATGGCCTTGTACCTGTAAACGCTGACAATCATCAGTCGTTCGTCGATCTTGCCATACAATCGCATTATAAATAGGTTTACCACTGGTCTTATGCCATACCACGGTGGTCTCTCGTTGATTAGTGATGCCAATAGCAACGGTAGCATCTAACAGTTCGGCATCGCTTAACACCTGCTGGCAGCACCGTAAGGTATCGTGCCAAATTTGTTCGGCATCTTGCTCAACCCAGCCGTTGTTTGGGTAGCTCAATGGCAGAGGGATTTGATGCTGCGCTAAGGTCTCTGCATTAGCGTTAAATAAGGTAGCGCGAGAACTGCTGGTACCCTGGTCAATAGCCAGTAATAAGGGGGCGTTAAGCTTGCTGCTTTTCATCGAAAGACTCCTAGGACGGCCATTATTTCGCCGCATCAAATAGTTTAACTGGCTTTTCCCAGTATGCCTTGCACTTTGTGAGATCGGCAATGCCATTATTTTGATCTACTGGGGCATCGATCTCATTGCCAGAATAAAACAGCTAGATTTTTTATCGATGCGACACAGCCAAGGCCAACGATCATCCCATACAAAGCGTCTGACCCTTGATATAAACACAGTCAAGACCGACCGCATCAGATGGTCAAAAAACAACCTTTTTGACCACAAAGAAACCCGTTTTTGATCATGAAAAAAGCTAAATTTACCAAAGAGATAAAAGCTATAAAAAAAATAATTTTTATGCGAAAATAATTTTTCACTCTCAAAATTTATGACCGATAAGGAAAGTCATCTTAGGTCTCCGCCATACGGTTAGTAGATACAAACACGCCGACTTATCCACAAGAAATTAACAGATAAAACTCAGAGTTTGGCTATTGCATAATTCCCTCAACCGCACTATCTTGTACCTCAATGCATAGCCAACCCCAACATCTTGGGTTTTTTGGATTGAAAGCACAGGTAAACGCCCTTCAGGGCTGAAAAAATCCTTTATCGGTCACAATTCTTGATCTTTAAAGATATAAATTTCTTTAAAGATCAAGAAAGTTACCATTAACTGGCAATTTAAGGAAACGAATCAGCACTTAAATGAGTAATGATTGATCAGCAAGGAGTCAAAAATTTGACTCCTTGCAAAAGATGGCCTCTAAGCTGTTTATAACTTCGACAACTACGCGCAGTTGAAAACAGCATTGAAGCCACAAGCAACAACCTTGAAACATTCAAAATAGAATGAAAAACATACAAAAAGACTGAGGAGTCAACATGCAACAAACTGAGAGCACTATTTCACCAACTAGCTCAGTAACAAGCGGCGGTACAACAGCGCCGACAATGAATTCAGACACCATTGATATGGCCGCCATGGCGCCTGGACAAATTCGAGTCATTAAGCGTAACGGTACTGTAGTTAGCTACGATGTCGATAAAATCAACGTTGCGATTACTAAGGCTTTTTTAGCCGTTGAAGGTGGCACAGCCGCTGCGTCTAATCGCATTCACGATACAGTCGCACAATTAGCGGAACAAATTACCGCTATTTTTAAACGCCGCATGCCTTCAGGCGGCACGATTCATATCGAAGATATCCAAGATCAAGTTGAGCTCGCTTTAATGCGCAGCGGCGAACAAAAAGTTGCCCGCGATTACGTTCTTTACCGCGAACAACGTGCACAGTTGCGTGCTGAAAAACTGCAGGCAGAAGTCTTACCAGAAACTGACATACACGTTGTGTTAGATGATGGGACTCGTAAGCCACTGGATATGCAACGTCTGCATACCATTGTCAATGAGGCCTGTCAGGCGCTTGAAAGCGTCAGCGCAGCTGAAATATTAGATGAAGCATTAAAGAATTTGTACGACGGCGTTTCAGCCAGCGAAGTCAACACATCCCTAGTGATGACTGCTAGAACCATGGTCGAAAAAGACCCCAACTACAGCTATGTTACCGCCCGCCTATTACTTGATAATATTCGTGCAGAAGCACTGAACTTTTTGGCGGTGGCGCCCTCGGCAACGCAAGCCGACATGCAACACTTATACGGTAAAGCACTAGTTGCCTATATAGAAAAAGGCATCGAATTTGAATTACTCGCACCGGAGCTAGCTCAATTTGATTTACAGCAATTAGGCCAAGCGCTCGATGCTAATCGCGATCTGCAGTTCACTTACCTTGGCTTACAAACACTTTATGATCGCTATTTCATTCATAAAGATGAAGTCCGCATCGAATTACCGCAGGTGTTCTTTATGCGCGTCGCTATGGGCCTTGCTATGCAAGAAGACGATAAAAATGCCCGCGCGATAGAGTTCTATAACTTGTTATCGTCTTTTGACTATATGAGCTCGACACCGACCTTATTTAATGCCGGCACTTTACGTCCTCAACTGTCATCGTGTTATTTAACCACGGTTCCCGACAACCTAGACGGTATTTACAACGCCATTCATGATAACGCCATGCTATCAAAATGGGCCGGCGGTCTTGGTAATG
Organism: uncultured Cellvibrionales bacterium; assembly: GCA_937897785.1. GTDB lineage: Bacteria > Pseudomonadota > Gammaproteobacteria > Pseudomonadales > UBA7434 > UBA7434. The sequence goes on from CALCNB010000159.1 coordinate 7,525, forward strand.
ACTGGACTCCTGTAAGAGCCTTAGGCGCCTACATCAAAGGCACTAACGGTAAGTCTCAAGGTGTGGTGCCATTCTTAAAAGTGGTTAACGATACCGCCGTCGCAGTCAACCAAGGCGGCAAGCGAAAAGGCGCCGTCTGCGCTTATTTAGAAACCTGGCATTTAGACATAGAAGAGTTTCTTGAGCTAAGAAAAAATACCGGTGATGATCGTCGTCGTACCCATGATATGAATACGGCCAATTGGGTTCCTGACCTATTTATGAAACGCGTATTTGAAGACAAAGAGTGGACCTTGTTCACGCCTAACGATACGCCAGACCTTCATGACTTATACGGCGCCGCTTTTGAAGCTCGCTATGAAGCGTATGAACAGCAAGCCGACGCAGGAGAAATAACCGTTTTCCGTCGCATCAAAGCGCAAGATTTATGGCGCAAAATGTTAGGCATGTTATTTGAAACCGGTCATCCATGGGTAACGTTTAAAGACCCTTGCAACTTACGCTCGCCGCAGCAACACGCAGGCGTAGTGCATTCATCAAACCTTTGCACCGAAATCACCTTGAACACAAATCAAGATGAAATAGCGGTTTGTAATCTGGGCTCAGTCAATATGCCGCAGCATATTGGTGAAGATGGCCTAGACCTTGCTAAACTCAAACGCACTATTGATACAGCCGTACGCATGCTTGATAACGTCATCGATATCAACTATTACTCGGTACCACAAGCACGCACTTCTAACTTTCGTCATCGTCCAGTAGGGCTCGGCATTATGGGCTTTCAAGATGCACTCTATAAACAGAAGCTGGCCTATGGTTCTGATGCGGCGGTAGAATTTGCCGATCGCTCAATGGAAGCCGTTAGCTATTATGCGATTCAAGCCTCATCAAAATTAGCCACAGAACGCGGCAGCTATTCAAGCTTTGACGGTTCTTTATGGAGCCAAGGTATTCTACCTATCGACTCTTTGAAAACGCTTGAAGAGCAGCGCGGTAAAGACTTTATCGAGGTCGACCACAGCCAAACCTTGGACTGGGATAGTCTTCGTGAAACGGTCAAAACCGATGGCATGCGTAATTCCAATGTAATGGCGATTGCACCGACCGCAACCATTGCTAATATCACCGGCGTTTCGCAATCAATCGAGCCGACCTATCAAAACCTTTATGTGAAATCGAATCTATCGGGCGAGTTCACCGTCATCAACCCTTACTTAGTTCGCGACCTCAAAGCGCGCAACCTGTGGGATAGCGTGATGGTTAATGATCTCAAACACTATGAAGGCAGTGTGCAAAAAGTTGCTCGAATCCCTGACGATTTAAAACAAATTTACGCCACTGCATTTGAAGTGGAACCACGATGGATTGTCGATGCTGCAAGCCGCCGCCAAAAGTGGATTGACCAGGCACAATCACTCAACCTTTACATCAACCAAGCAAGCGGCAAAAAGTTAGATGTGACCTACCGAATGGCTTGGTACCGAGGATTAAAAACGACTTATTACCTCCGCTCTCTGGCAGCAACGGGCACTGAAAAATCGACCATTGAAACTAGTCAACTGAATGCGGTTTCATCATCGGATGAAACGCTCGCGCAGCCAGCACCAGTTCCTCAGGCTTGCTCTTTAGATGATCCAGATTGCGAGGCATGTCAATAAGATTGAACCGATAACTCAATACGGTCTATTCCTCATAGTCTAGGCCATGACAAAACCTATTAATATTTATAATCGACTATCAAAAACGAGGAAAACCAATGATAAGTTGGGATGATT
>CALCNB010000160.1 GCA_937897785.1 uncultured Cellvibrionales bacterium
TGATATTTGTAAGCCAGCTGTGGGCTCGATTTTAGCTTCGCTCTGGAATGATTATATTTTAAAAGAGCAGCATGTAGGTCTTCAGGATACGAATGATAACTTTTTAGCTAACATGCAGAAAAATGGCACTTATTCGGTCGTGCCGAGAATTGCTGGAGGAGAAATCACACCAGACAAATTGATCGTGTTAGGTCAGGTGGCGAAGAAATATGACCTCTATACTAAAATTACAGGTGGTCAGCGGGTTGATTTGTTCGGTGCTCGCGTTCAGCAGCTTCCCTCGATTTGGAAGGAATTGGTCGAAGCGGGTTTTGAAACTGGCCATGCTTATGGCAAGGCCTTGCGGACGGTTAAGTCTTGTGTAGGCAGTACCTGGTGTCGTTATGGCGTGCAGGACAGTGTTGCTATGGCACTCTTTATAGAAAACCGATACAAAGGTTTGCGTTCACCGCATAAGCTCAAGTCAGCTGTTTCGGGCTGCACGCGAGAATGCGCCGAAGCCCAATCTAAAGATTTTGGTGTTATTGCAACTGAGAATGGTTGGAATCTGTTTGTCTGTGGCAATGGTGGTATGAAGCCGCGCCATGCCGATTTATTTGCTACTGATCTGGATGATGCAACCCTCATTCAATATATTGATCGATTCCTAATGTTTTACATTAGCACTGCAGATCGTCTGCAGCGGACCTCAGTGTGGATGGATAATTTAGAAGGCGGTTTGGATTATCTAAAACAGGTGGTTATCGAAGATTCTTTGGGTATTGCCGCTGAACTTGAGGAGCAGATGAGCCACATTGTAGACAGTTATCAATGTGAATGGAAAGCGACGATCGAAGATCCAGAACGCATGAAGCGATTCGTTCAATTCGTCAATACCGATGCCCAAGATGAGCAAATTGTTTTTGTGCAGGACCGTGGTCAACCTAGGCCGGCGACCGAAGAAGAACGTCTGCAATTATTAGACAAAAGCGCCTAAGGTGACATTATGAGCCAGCAAATCACACTCTGTGATCAAAACGATCTTGTCGCTAACTCTGGCATCTGTGCCATTGTTGACGGCCAGCAAATCGCGATATTTTATCTGCCCAATGAGTCACCACAGATCTATGCGATTGGTAATTGGGATCCGATTGGTAAAGCCAATGTATTGTCCCGTGGTATGGTCGGTGATATTAATGAGCGTTTAGTGGTTGCCTCGCCATTGTATAAGCAGCACTTTGATCTGCTAACCGGTGAATGTTTAGATGACAATGATGTGACTGTACCTGTTTATAAAGTTAAGTTGGCCTCTGATCAAGTTCTATTGACGCTATGATCGATAAGTCATGAGCCAACACTGTCAAATAAAAACCACCTGCCCATACTGTGGTGTCGGTTGTGGGGTCGATGCTACTATCGATAATGATCGTATTATTGCAGTATCCGGTGATCGGTCGCATCCAGCTAACCTTGGTAAGCTCTGTGTTAAGGGTTCGGCATTGCCCCAGACCATGGGTGACAAAGGACGTTTAAAGCACCCAATTGTTGAGGGGCAGCAGGTCGATTGGCCAACCGCAATAAAGACCGTAGCCCATACGCTCACACAGGTTCGTGATCAATACGGTTCTGACGCCATTGCTTTTTACCTTTCTGGCCAACTGCTTACCGAAGATTACTACGTGGCTAACAAGTTGGCGAAGGGCTTTATTGGAACTGGCCATGTCGACACTAATTCCAGGCTTTGTATGTCTTCGGCAGTCGCAGGGTACAAGCGAGCGTTTGGTAGTGATGCCGTACCCTGTAACTATGAAGATTTAGAGCAGTGTAATTTGCTGGTGCTAACTGGATCAAATGCCGCCTGGACTCACCCCGTGCTTTACCGTCGTATGGCCGAGGCAAAAAATAACAACCCTGATCTTAAAGTTGTTGTGATCGACCCGAGGCGCACAGCTAGCTGTGATCTGGCAGATCTTCATCTCGCTATTACCCCAGGGTCTGACCATTTTATTTTTACCGGACTGCTCAATTTTTTGGCCAGCAACGCCTTTATTGATCAGCAATATATTGAGTCCCACACGGAGGGTTTTACAGAAACGCTGGCGAATGCTGAAGCGGCAACTGTCGATGACACTGCTGCGCAGGCAGGCCTTAATAAAGATCAGCTGATCACTTTTTATCAGTGGTTTGCCGAGACTGATAAAGTTATTACCTTTTATTCTCAGGGTATTAATCAGTCAGCTACAGGTACGGATAAATGCAATGCAATTATCAACTGTCATCTCGCCACAGGAAGACTAGGCAAGTTGGGGGCAGGCCCTTTTTCTATCACGGGGCAGCCTAATGCTATGGGTGGGCGAGAAGTTGGCGGGCTGGCGAATATGCTGGCGGCGCATATGGATTACACACCAGAAAATATAACGACAGTCGCAAAGTTTTGGCGAGCTGATAATATTAGTCAGCAGCCTGGTCTTAAAGCGGTAGAGCTATTTGATGCGGTATCAGATGGACGTATCAAAGCGATCTGGATTATGGGAACTAATCCAGTGGTGAGTATGCCAAATGCGGATATTGTGAAGAGTGCTTTGGAACATTGCGAGCATGTGATCGTATCTGATTGCATGGCTGAAACGGATACCACAGCGACGGCCAATATTCTTTTGCCTGCAACAGGTTGGGGCGAAAAGGATGGTACAGTGACCAATTCAGAGCGGCGTATTTCACGTCAACGTGGCTTATTGCCACCGCTGGCAGATGCGCGTCACGATTGGTGGATACTCTGTCAAGTGGCGCAAGCCATGGGCTATAAAGAAGGCTTTTCTTACAGTAGCCCTAGAGATATCTTTGTCGAGCATGCGGCGCTATCGACGTACGATAATGATGGTAAGAGACTGTTTGATATAGGCGCCTTAAGCAATCTCTCTGAGCAGGAATACGGCCAGTTAAAGCCCATTCAATGGCCCGTGACTGCATCGGCACCTCATGGCACTAGCCGATTGTTTGTTGATAGACAATTTTCGACACCAAGTGGTAAGGCGCAGTTTATCAGCAGTGCGGCACAGCTGCCGAAACAGAGTCTCAATAATGCTTTTCCGTTTAGTCTTAATAGTGGTCGTATTCGCGATCAGTGGCACACTATGACACGTACGGGGCATGCTGAGAGATTACTCGATCATATTGATCAACCGTTTGTCGCTATGCATCCTAAAACAGCGGGGCAACTTGCGCTTGAGGAAGGTGATTTGGCCAGGGTATCAACTGCTCAGGGCGCTGTTCAGTTAAATGTTATGTTTGATGCTAATAAATTACTTGTTGCTCGTTATCAAGAAATGGATTGGAATGGAGATGGCCTTATTTCAGGCGATGATGAACTTGCACATGATGATCCATGGTATACTGCTATTTTTACATCATGGTTAGATGATTGGTATTATGGAGGTGATTATAATTTAGATAATGATGCGCAAATCGGAGGTTATAATTGGGATGACATTAATGGAGATTCAAAAATTAATGACGGTGAGCTAAACCCTACCCTTGAATATGATGCAAATAGTGATGGAGTCTATAATGAAGGTGACCAATTTTATGACTTTAATGATGAAGAATACGGTATCTATGGTTCTTGTGATATTTCATCATCATCAGGTACTTTGCCTGAAGATTGTAGAGAAAAAGGATCTGGTGACAATAGGTCTTTTTCTACAGAATTAGAAGAAATGGTTTATAATATGGGTGCTGAATATTGGTATACTGATAATTTTGTACTTCGGGGTGGTTATATCTATGATAAAGAAGGTAAAATAACTAATCCAACCTTTGGTGCAGGAATTCGATTTGCTCAATATGGTTTTGACTTTGGTTATACTGCTGGTGAGCAGGGACATCCACGAGCAAACACCATGTTTTTCTCTGTAAATATCATCCTATAAATTGTTTAAAAAATCTTATTTATTCTTTCAATGTATAATTAGCCTCTTAATCGGGGCTAATTTTCTTTTTTCCCAAACTGG
>CALCNB010000161.1 GCA_937897785.1 uncultured Cellvibrionales bacterium
TGGTCCCGGTGAAAGTAAGCATGCCAATATTGGTATCAGCCTACCGGGCAATGGTGAGCGACCCATCGCACCGGTGTATATTGACGGCGAAAAAGACGTAACCTTGAAAGGGGATAACATCGCGGCGGAATTCCAAGCCATAGTTGAGGACTACGTCGCTACGCATTTCGTCTAGTACCGCTAAACTGGTTCATATTTATTATCAAATTATTAGGCTGTGGGCTGTTTTGACGAGCTGTCTCGATTAGAAAGCCGTTACATGGGTCGCTAAGGCTTGGCATTTGACCTGCTTTTGCTAGTTTTTCTTGTTGTTTTTGCCTATCGTTTTTAAGCTTCTGATTTTATTACATTTTTTTCTATATTTTGGTTTGCGGTGACACGGTATAGTCTCTATAATCCGCCGACCAAGCATGATCACTGCATAGCTTAATAGACTTAATAGTGCCGTACTTTTTGTTGTAAACCATTGTATTTATTTGAAATATCGGAGATTTTTTCATGGGTGTAGAGCGCACATTTTCAATTGTTAAACCTAATGCCGTCGCAAAGAATGTGATTGGCGAAATTTATGCCCGTTTCGAACAGGCTGGACTCAAGATCGTTGCCTCCAAAATGCTGCATTTAACGGCCGAAAAAGCCGGTGGTTTTTATGCGGAGCACGAAGCCAGACCATTTTATAATGATTTAGTCAGTTTCATGAGTTCGGGTCCTGTGATGGTGCAAGTGCTTGAAGGTGAAAATGCCATCTTACTGAATCGCGAAATTATGGGGGCTACTAACCCTGAAGAAGCAGCAGCAGGGACGATTCGCGCTGACTTTGCGGATTCTATTGATGCCAATGCGGTGCACGGTTCTGATTCTGCTGAGTCAGCTGCTCGAGAAATTGCTTACTTTTTTAGCGCTGACGAAATTTGTCCTCGCTAAATTCTTTCTAATCACGCAACACCTTTATCGTACTATGATGACAAAATCCGTTAATAACAGTACTGAAATCGCTCGGCATAATCTGCTGGGTATGACGCAGTCACGATTGACGGATTTTCTGCTATCCATCGGTGAGAAGTCCTTTCGTGCTAAACAAATCATGAAATGGATACACCATTGTGGTGTTGACGATTTTGCTTTAATGACTGACCTCAGCAAAGCGCTTAGAGAAAAGTTAATGGCGATGGCAGAGATCAGGCCTCCTGAAATCGTCAGTCAACAAGATTCAAATGATGGTACTCGAAAGTGGGTCTTAAGAGTGACCAGCGGCAGTTGTGTCGAGGCGGTTTATATTCCTGAAAAGGGGCGAGGAACGCTGTGTGTTTCTTCGCAAGTGGGCTGCAGCTTAGATTGCAGCTTTTGCTCTACGGGTAAGCAAGGTTTTCAGCGGGATTTGACTGCGTCAGAAATTATTGGTCAGGTGTGGTTAGCTGTAAAGTCCTTTGATGGTTTTAAAGCGCATCAAAAAGTGGATAAGAAAAATGGCCAAATCATTAATGCCGATAAGCCTAAAGTCACTAATGTAGTGATGATGGGAATGGGTGAACCACTGCTAAATTTTGATAATGTCGTCGATGGGATGAACCTGATGATGGACGATTTGGCCTATGGCTTGTCTAAGCGCCGAGTGACTTTAAGCACTTCTGGTGTCGTGCCGATGCTGGATAAATTAGGGGCTGTCAGTGACTGCTCATTAGCGATTTCCCTGCACGCACCCAATGATGAGCTACGTAGTCAACTGGTACCGATTAATAAAAAGTACCCGATCGCCATGCTGCTTGAGTCCAGCCTACGCTATATTAATGGCTTGTCGGATAATAAACGAGTCATCACGATCGAATACACTTTGATTGATAAAGTAAACGATACGCTGCCCTTGGCACATGAATTGGTTGCCTTGTTACGCGATGTTCCTTGTAAGATTAATCTTATTCCTTTTAATCCGTTTCCACTTTCAGATTATCAGCGACCTAGCAATAATCGAGTGAAGGCCTTCCAGCGTGTACTTAACGAGGCAGGCTTTATTGCACCTGTTCGAACCACGCGGGGCGATGACATTGATGCTGCTTGTGGACAATTAGTCGGTCAAGTGGCTGATCGTACTAAACGGAAACAACGTTATTTATCGAACCAAAATAGTAATGAAGAGCAGTCGGTTCGTATTGTTAACGGTTTGCAATAGCAGGCTTTAAATCATTATTAGGCGATGTTCCAATAGGAGACCCTAGGGTGAATCGACGCTTTAAAATACTTATTGCATTGTTAGTAATGCCATGTCTAACGGCTTGTGTGACCTCGAGTCGTGGCGTTGCGCCGTCTGGAACGGTTGATCAGGTTGTTGAGTCAAGAGTGCATGCGGCAAAACAATATTTAGTCAGCAAGCAGAAAAAAAAGTAACCCATTTATTGGCTAAGTCCAAAAACAGTAATTATGTAGTACACCATCAGGCCTATGGCTATTTTATTGAGGAATTTGATTTTTTTTTACTTTTATATTTTTCAAAAGAATAACTTTTTAGAGTATATCCATAGAAAAATTCGGAAATTAATTCC
>CALCNB010000162.1 GCA_937897785.1 uncultured Cellvibrionales bacterium
ACCAATGGGGGCGCTTAAATCAATAATGCGGCCCGATAAATCCTCGGTGCTGCCATTACCTGACTCCAGCGTTAAACGCTCATCTGGAAAAAGCGGCGTTAAATTTTCAAATAATATTTTTTGTTTTGAATTGTCGGGCTTATCAAAATTAATTTCGCTCACTTTTAATAAAGCAAAATAGCGCTCACCGTCTTTAGGCGGTCGAATTTTTCCTGCAATGGTATCGCCGGTACGCAAATTAAAGCGCCTTATTTGGCTCGGTGATACATAAATATCATCGGGTCCGGCAAGGTAAGAGCAGTCAGCCGAGCGGAGAAAGCCAAAACCATCTTGCAAAATTTCTAGCACCCCGTCGCCATAAATATCCTCTCCGCCTTTAGCGTGCCGCTTGAGTATAGAAAAGATAATGTCTTGTTTGCGTGAGCGAGCAACGTTATCGAGCCCCATAGTCTCAGCAATTTTAACGAGTTCGGAAATGGGTTTAGCTTTTAGGTCGGTTAAATTCATAGTTAGGATTGACTGTCATAAAGTAAGAAATGATTTAGCCATAAAGGCTAAAGGGTGAGGGTTAGATAGTGATTCAAATATTTTGCTTATGTCTCAGCTTTGCTATACGAAACTATATTGAACTATACGAAGCTATTCGAAACTACACGAAGATTAAAAAGTTAGGCAGTTAGAAACGAGCTTGCAAAGATTTATCTCTGGCTGTCGCACACTATCAGTCATATAAAAACATGATTTGGTAAAGAGTGATGACGAGTTTGATTGACTGCAGAGGTATAAATTTAATTATAAGCTTACTTTAGCACCATAAATTAGCATCGTCTAGCCGAAATTACAGCTTTTTGAATTAACCTCGTTTTGACTGTGTTGAAATTAACGCGCTATTTCAAATCTGTGAATCACTTTGCTTAAAAGCAGTATTAAGATACTCCTAGCAGTGGGCAGATACGGCTTTTACCATTACTATGGTTCGCTACTTTAGCCACTAAGTAGTCGCTATAAAGTGTAAACCAAAATAGCTATAAATCATTTAAAAACAATGACTTAATTTTTTATAAGCTGGATTCGACAAATTCTTCAAGCTGGGTTTTCGATAGCGCGCCGACTTTAGTGGCCTGAGCACTGCCGCCTTTAAAAACCATTAATGTGGGGATGCCACGAATACCGTGTTTTTGGGCAATTTCTTTATTACTGTCGACATCAACTTTTACAATTTTTATTTTTCCAGCATAAGACTCAGCGACTTCTTCTAGGACGGGGGCAATCATCTTGCAAGGTCCACACCACTCAGCCCAGTAGTCGACAAGCACAGGAATGTCTGAATTAATGACTTCCGCTTCAAATGAAGCATCAGTGGCGTGAACGATATTATTACTCATAGCTTTCTCCTGGCCTGATCTAGGATACCTGAAAATAACAAGGTCGCTCACTAATGAGCGAACAAAAATTGATCGAAAATAAACTGAATAAAAAACAGTTTAACAGCCTTTCTGCAAAGACGGTATAATTAACTATTGGGGCGACTTACTGATATTTCAAGTCGTTAAAAAATTGCCTGAATTAAGCTGATCGTTTAAACGCTGCGAGTGCAATAATAGCAGTGGATAGCTCATAAATAATGGCCCCAAACGTATACCAAGTGGCATCATCGAAGTTCTGGTTTTGAGTAGAGACAGAAACGCCCATTAACAGTAAGCCGAGTAATCGACTGAGGCCCAAGCCACCTATAGCAAAGCCAATAGAAAGAAGTGCGGAACGGGTGTAATAATTATTGACTGCTGAAAATAAGCACCAAACCCCAAAACCCAATTGTAGCCCACCATACATTGCGGCTGTTTCGATATAGGCATCAGCACCGGTCATCGTATAGCCAATATAGCTAACAGGCACATTGGGGTCATATAAACACACGCCACCGTAGGCAACAAATACTAAACCCGTGACCCATAGAATAAATTTGCCCAACATATATTTCCCCTTAGCTTAGCCGTTAATAGCCTAGAAATGAGTATAAGGCAAGCTGAAGCTAAACTCTATCTGGGCGTAGCGATTAAATATGGCTATTCAGTCATAAAACCATTAGGTCGATGAGAAAGCCGCTGCTATGAATAACTTAGGCGCTAAGTAAAAAATGGGATGCTTTCTCGCTACTAATAATGCGGCGGAGGCTGATCATCAATAACGTGTTGATCATCTTTATCGAGTGATTGCAGGTGTGTTCGCATACGATGCTGGTCATTTTTAAGCGAGTCAATTTGCTGTTGCTGAGAATAAACCACATCTGATAACTCAGTAATACTTTGTTCTAAGAAGGCAATTTTAACCTCAAGTTCCACGATTTTATCCGACATAAATTTATTTCTGCAAATGAATGGTTGGTCTTCGCCTAATGCTGAGCGCGCGTCTTTTACCTATTCGGCATTATACGGGCTAAATATGCCAGCCACTAATGATTTTTATCGAATGGCAGCATAAGCGTGGCTTCTAGCTTGTTATAGTTTTTGAGGAGCAAGAGGCTATCGACCGATTGAAAGAGGGTTATAATAAGAAAAATACTCACGGTGCATATTAAATGAATAGTTTATGGTGTTTTTCACTGACAATTTACAGGGCTGAAGAAGTCAAGCAACTTTGCTTACAGTTACAAGAAGAGGCAGAAATTGATATCTGCCTATTTTTATCTTTAGTCTGGTTGGGCGCGAATGGGACTTCGCTCGATAGGCCGACAATGATTTCGCTGTATCATTCGATCGCACGCTGGCAATCGTTAGTCACTGCCCGCTTAAGAGGTTACCGTTTAGCTTGTCATGAAGCTAAAGATTCACCATCAAAATCAATACTTAGCCAGCTGAAACGGCGATTTTATCCAATTTTAAAAACGCTTGAATTAAATGCTGAAAAAGCAACATTTTGGCGGATAAATCACTTTCTGCAACCCGTACCACAAGCCAATGGTCAGCCAGCGCTTGAGCGTCAGGCAGTAGCAATTGAACATAATTTAGCAAGCTATTTTGCCCTAGATACTATTAATAGACCACCAAGGCATAAATCTGAGCAGATAAGCCGCATTTTGTTAAATTATTTGCCCAGTTAGTCATTTTGGTCGTCCAATGGCCAGTATCTCTGTATACTGGCGCATCCAAATTACAATGTCATTCCTAGCTCGTTAATCGCTTATCAGGCGGCTGTAGCTAAGGCGTGATACAGGCATTTCTATTTATATCTTGATTGAACCTCTGTCGGACATTGGCTGAGTGTAAATAGACTATAATGGGTTACTAATAATGCGGGTTACTAACAATAAACTGAAATATGTGGGATGAAACTAATGAATATAGTTAAAACAGGAATCGCTACCGCGATCGTCATAGGCGCTATCAGTGGCTGCCAGCAATCAACATCAGACTTATCTCGCGCTTCTGATAAGCCGGAATCAGAGCTTGCGATGCAGAGTTATGCCTTGGGTCATAACATGGGTGGTAGCTTGAAAGCCGCAGGTATTGAAATTGATTCTGCTTACTTTAATGCCGGCTTTTACGATGCAGCTGAGGGTAGTCAGCTCATGAGTCAAGAGGAAATTCAAACAGCATTAATGAATTTACAGAAAGCGACTCAAGAAGCTCAACAAGCTAAAATGATGGCTAAGTTAGAGGATAACCTGAAAGCCTCTGAAGCAAGTTTAGCCGCCAATGCAGAGCAAGAAGGAATTGTGGTCACAGAAAGCGGTTTACAATATAAGGTGATTACGGCAGGCGACGGTGCAATGCCTACGGCGACAGATAGTGTGACGGTTCACTATGAAGGCCGACTGTTTGACGGTACGGTATTCGATAGTTCGATTGCTCGAGGTGAACCAGTGACATTCCCAGTCGGCGGTGTTATTCCAGGATGGACAGAGGCACTGCAGCTGATGCCAGTCGGTTCAAAGTGGCAATTGTTCATTCCATCAAATTTAGCTTATGGTGAAAGTGGTGCGGGCGGTCAGATTGAGCCAAATATGGCATTGGTATTTGATGTCGAATTATTGGCGATCGCAGAAGACGAGCAAGCCGCGGCCGCTGAGTAGTTGTTATTTCGGTTTAAATAAACTGGGCTACGATGTTAGTGTTCATACCGTGGCTCAGTTAAACCGATGCAGTAAACCATTAGTTGTTATGGCACTGTAGTGATTATTACTGCCAAAAGCGACAGCTAACACTGCCGACTTATTAGGCCTTATAAAATATCGCTTTGGCATCTTCCATTCGCGGCTAAGCCTAAAATTTTTTATATCCCATAACTGTACGATACCTGCTGCCGTCCCCGTAAGTAACCATTGGTTATCACTAGAAAACTTTGCTGTTGTAAATACTCCCCCACGTTTTATAAGACTGCTTGATAGCGGTATTTCACCACGTACATTCGCGTTATTAGCATTCCAAATCATACCTGAGTGATTGCCTTGGAGAACTAAAGTGTCAATGTTACCAGCAGCCCGATTAATTC
>CALCNB010000163.1 GCA_937897785.1 uncultured Cellvibrionales bacterium
CAGTGCCTGCGTAATCAAGGTAGTCATCAAAAATTTGAAATGCTTGGCCTAAGTGCAGGCCATAAAGCGCGAGTGCATGTTCTGTTTCGCTATCGGTGTCTGCAATCATGGCAGCACAGCGACAACCACCTGAAAATAGAACCGCTGTTTTATTATGAATCACGTCAAAGTAATCGGCTTGGCTAAGGCTTAAGTCACCAATCAACATCAATTGTTTGACTTCACCTTCAGCAATTTTAGTCGTTGAATGACTCAGCACATTCATCACGGGTAAGCTGCCAATGGCAACCAATAATTCAAAGGCCTTACTGTAAACAAAATCACCGACTAGTACGCTTGAGGCATTACCCCAGTTGGCATTGGCGGTGGGTTTTCCGCGGCGCAGGGTCGACATGTCGACCACATCGTCATGCAGAAGCGTTGCCGTGTGTAAAAATTCAATAGCGGTGGCCAGTTGAATTTGTTTAAAGTGCTTGGCATCACCCAGTGCGGCAGCGCTGAGTAGAGTCACCAATGGCCTGACTCGTTTTCCGCCACTGTTGACTAAGTAGTGACTAATATTTTCGACTAAGCCTACTTCGGAGGTCAGCGTCTCAGTAATAAGGGAATTGACAGCATTAAACTGATCGGCAACAAGTGTGTGACTGGATTGCATAAAAAAACCAACAGTAGGCCATGTAGGCATTGACCATGATAAAAGTCCCGCAATAAACAAGGGCCTTCAAATAAAACGCCATCCTATGGTTTGGCCTAAACACTGTCAAGCGGCGTTGATGAAAATTAAATTTGATTATTCATAGGTGGTCCAGCGGTAGTTGGGCGCGCGGTATCACATGCCGTAAAACAAAGCTCGAATGCACACCAGTGACGCCGTCAATTTTGGTTAATCGACCGAGCAAAAATTCTTCATAGCGTGCCATGTCCGGTAAGACCGCCTTTAGTAAATAGTCGGCCGACTGACCCGTGACAATGCTGCATTCAATAATTTCAGGAAAATCACTAATTATCTTTTCAAAATTGGCAAAGCGATCGGGGGTGTGTCGGTCCATGCTGATACTGATTAAGGCCGTTAGCGATAAACCGAGTAAGGTTTCATCGAGTACGGTGATGTGGCCTTGAATGATGCCGCAATCCTCAAGGCGTTTCACGCGACGGGCGCAAGGTGTTGCCGACAAGCCAACTAGCTCAGCAAGCTCTAGGTTGCTAATACGTGCATTGTGCTGCAGTGCAGCCAAAATGCGTTTATCCGTGCGGTCCAGTGTGGGGGGGATGCTGTTCATAACACTCCAGTCAGTAGGCTGAGCTATTTGATACCTTCAGTTAAAAGAATACTTGAGCTAAATTTTAGGAAATATTAGGTTAAAATCGCTAATTTATCGATAATAATTAGTTAAATTATTTAAAATATGAGTATTTTTTATTGTATTTATTCGTTTTCACTCACGAAATGACGATATACTTATTCCTTATTCTCTTTTAACCATTAATTTAATGATCAAGGAATCAGCGATGCCAGGGTTCGATTACCGCAAGTATTCACCGCATTTACCGTTACAACTCAGTGACCGAACATGGCCTGACAAAGTCATTGAGAAGGCGCCGAGCTGGTGCAGTGTTGATTTACGTGATGGCAATCAAGCATTGATCGAACCGATGACGGTGGCACAAAAACTCACGCTATTCGAATTGTTGGTCAAAGTTGGCTTTAAAGAGATCGAGGTGGGTTTTCCTGCCGCTTCGCAAACTGATTTTGATTTTGTCCGCTGCTTGATAGAGCAGCAGTTGATTCCCGATGACGTGAAGGTTCAAGTACTCACGCAGGCCCGTGAAGACTTAATTAGTCGTTCTTATGAATCCTTGAAAGGGGTGAAGCAGGCCATTGTTCATGTCTATAACTCTACCTCAACGGTTCAGCGTGAAAAGGTCTTTGGTTTAGATCAGGCAGGTATTAAAGCCATTGCAGTTAAAGGCGCAGAATTAGTCAAGCAATATGCTGCGGCGCAGCCCGAGACCGATTGGTATTTTCAATACTCACCTGAGAGTTTTACCGGTACCGAAATTGATTATGCCATTGAAGTGTGCGATGCGGTGATTGATGTTTGGCAGCCGACTTCAGAGCGGCCCATTATTTTGAATTTACCGGCTACGGTAGAGATGACGACGCCCAATGTGTATGCCGATCAGATTGAATATTTTTCACGTCATGTACAATCGCGTGATGCTGTATTAGTGAGCTTACACACTCATAATGACCGAGGTTGTGCCGTGGCGGCGGCAGAATTAGCCGTGCAGGGTGGGGCTGACCGGGTGGAGGGAACCCTACTTGGCAACGGTGAGCGTACCGGTAACATGGATATTGTGACCATGGGTATGAACCTTTACAGCCGGGGTGTTGATCCGCAGTTAGATTTTTCTAATATCGATGAGATTATTCAGGTGGTAAAAGCCTGCACTAATTTGCCAGTGCACCCGCGACACCCCTATGCGGGCGAGTTGGTGTTTACGGCTTTTTCAGGCAGCCATCAAGACGCCATTAAGAAATGTTTGGCCGTTCAGCAACAGGATCAACCATGGGATGTGGCCTATTTGCCGATTGATCCGGCTGACTTAGGCCGTTCTTATCAAGAAGTGATTCGCATTAATAGCCAATCGGGGAAAGGCGGTATCGCCTATGTGCTCGAACAAATGCGTGGCTTACAATTGCCTCGCTGGTTGCAAATTGACTTCAGTACCGTGGTCCAGCAGCATGCCGAGCAGTCAGAAGCGGAGGTTTCACCTGATGCCATCTGGAGCTTGTTTCAACAGCATTATTTAGATCAACAAACGCCGTATTCGCTAGAAGCTTTCGAGATCAGTCATCGCGCTGGCCATGACCACTTGGTGGCAAAATTACTCCACGACAATCAACCTGTAGAAGTGGTCGCAGAAGGCGCGGGCGTGGTTGAGTCATTCGTTGGCGGCTTAGCTGAATTGCTTGGCCAAGAACTGGTGTTGGTTGATTATTCTGAGCATGCCTTAAGTCACAATGTCCACTCTGAAGCTGCCTGTTATGTGCAAATGAATATAGCGGGCCAGCGGTTGAGTGGGGTAGGTTTAAGCCGAGACATCGTCGACGCTTCCTTGCAGGCTATTCTTTGTGCAGTTAATAATTATCTACGTTCTAGCTAAGCAAGGCTTAAAGCCAACACAGCCATTGTCGATTTGGTCATTCCTGGTTCAGTGATTAACGGTTCAGTTAATCACTGGGCAACGATTAACGATGGTTTCAGATAGTACTTGCGCATTGATCATTGGCTTCATTACACTGTCATTTGTTTGGGTTAATTATTGGGTTGAGTTCAGCGCATGCATCGTGAGCACCGTAACGCGTATTTATCGGCTATGGGTATTGACCTTTGGCAGCCTGTTAAGCCTTTGCCGGGTGCTGAGGCAGGGCACTGGGTCGCTAACCCAGCGACAGCACAGCTCGCTGTGACGACATTAAGTGACCATGATAAGCAGCCATCACGTTCAGCGTCTGATGGCCGTGGGGCAGCAGCACCCTCTTCAGCACTAAGTTCAGGACCATCTTCAGGATCATCACCTGCACACCGCGATCGATTAATGGCAGAGTTACAAGGCATCGAGCCTCACTCGCCCAATAAAGTCGGCCTCACGCCAAACGCAGACCCAGTAAAACAGGGGCTCCGTCCCGCTCAAAGTCTATCCGTTGCCGAGTCTCTGTCTTCCTTTACCTTAACGGCCAGTACTAATAGTGGCCTATTAATTATTGATGACGTCAGTGGTTTAGATTGCGCCAATAGCGCTTATCAATCCTGGATTCAATCGCTATTATTAGCTTTAGGACATCCAATAAGTCAGGCCGCAGCGACTAGCCAGCAAGATCAGTTTGTTTGGCCGATGCCTGAAAGTGGCTTGTCGGCAACTTCAACGATCGCGCCAACAGAGATTTTCACCGCGTGGTTAAACCGACGTATTGAAGAGCATAAGGTTAATCAGTTGTTGTTAATGGGACAAACTGCCGCACGGGTTGCCGCTTATGAGAGTAATCAGGGTTTACTGGATGCGAATACACGCTTGTTGAATCAGCAAGCTGTCGACGTAATAACGACCCACAGTTCAGCGGAGTTGTGGGCCGAGCCGAGCCTTAAGCGCTCGTTTTGGTGTCAGCTTCAACCCTTTTGTAACACGAATATGGGCTAGGTGACAACGCAGTGAATATCCGTCATTACCACGATAATGACTACTCATCCTTGGCGCAATGGTGGGATAAAGAAGCCAGTGATAGTTGGCCAATAAAATCTCTACCTACTTGCTTAGCGAAATCACAATACGCCATGCAGGTGGTGGATGTCTCAGGCGATATCAGTGCCGCGTGTTTGTTCAGCGTAGTAGCCGATCAGTGCGAGTTACTTTTTATTGCTGTTAACCCTACTCACAAACGACAGGGTATGGCCCTTCAATTATTGCGTTCATTGATAAACCATTGTC
>CALCNB010000164.1 GCA_937897785.1 uncultured Cellvibrionales bacterium
CATGAATAAAATGATTCATATCGAGCTGGTCCTCTACCCAGCTAAACTTACCATCATCCGCGTATTTCATCATATAAACGCCAGAAACATCTTGCTGTGAGCCGTCAGCTTTAAGCGGTTCAAGCAACACCATGCTGTACTTTTTAATAACATGAATACCGTCAATTGCATACCAACGCATAGGAAAATCCCACGCATCTAGGCCCGCCATACTGTCACGTAAAAATTGCGTCACCGTCTCTGTGCCATGCATACGCCCCCAGCCTGGATCGGTATAATCCACATCAGGGACTAAAAATTGTGCTAACTCACCCCAATCGCATTGGCCTGAATAGCACTGCTCGTGAACCTTTTCGAAGGCTAAAAACACCTGCTCTATTTCGTCTCGACTGTATGATTGTAATTCGTCCACTGCGACTCAACTCCTCTGTTTATTGGGGAAAATAGCTCGCCAATGCTTTTCAAAGCGGCTATCGTTTTACCAACTTATAATTTTAACCATCATAAACCTTTTCTGACTAAATCCACATGAAGAAACTGTTTAAAAACTGCTAGTCTAACCAATATTAAATAAAGTCATTAGTCATGAATATTTTGGAGCTCACTATGGAAAAACCACTCAACCAACAAGTCGTTTTTATTACTGGCGCAGCGTCTGGTATTGGCCTTGCCTGCGCCTATCGTTTTGCCCAAGAAGGCGCCGCCGTGATTGGTTTTGATATCAGTGAAGGTGAGCAATGGCAACAAGTCTCCGACATCACTGACAAACAGCAATTGATTGCTGGCGATGTTATGTCATTAGAACAACAGCAAGCGGCTGTTCAACATGCGGTTGATCGCTATGGTGCATTGGATGTCATTATCACATCGGCAGGCATTGGTGATGCAGGCCCTGTTCATATGGTTGAACAAGATGCCTGGCAACGGGTGATTGATATTAATTTAACCGGTACTTTTTTATCGATTAAAGCGGCGCTGCCGCAAATGATGAAACAGCGCAGCGGAAGTATCATCACTGTCGCCAGTGTTGAAGGGCAAATAGCCTCTGAAGGCGGCAGCTCTTACAATGCATCAAAAGCCGCCGTTATTAACCTGACTAAAAATGTGGCAATGGACTACGGTCAAATGGGTATCCGTGCCAATGCTATTTGTCCTGGGTTTATCGAAACGCCGATGTTCAATTCCGTGATGGATCATATGCCTGAAATGAAAGAGAGTGTGCGCAAGGAACATAAGCTAGGCCGCTTTGGCCAGCCAGAAGAAATGGCCGGTATTGCTTATTTTCTTGCTTCAAAAGATGCTTCATTTGTGACGGGCCAAGCTATTGCCGGCGACGGCGGCTATACTTGCGGACCGAGCCATGACATCGTTTCAATGATGGGCTTGACGTAAAAATTCGTTATCTCTGCTGACATTTCAATACTTAAAAATCATTAAAAACAATAATTTATAGCACAAATCTCAAGCCGTAAATCACAGCTAAATTAGACCATATTTACTGCCTAGATAAACTGAATTAACATGACAGCAGTATTTTTGACACTAAGACTTTAAATAACAATAACCAAGGTACTCAACATGGAAACCAAAAAAACTTTTTGCGTAATCTGTGAAGCCACTTGCGGACTTGAAGTCGATGTTGACAATAATAAAGTGACCGATATTCGAGCCAATAAAGACCATGTTGTGAGTCGTGGGCACCTGTGCGTCAAGGGCAAACGATTCGGCTCAATTCAACACAGCCCAGATCGCGTGACTGAACCGCAAAAGCGCGTTGGCGATCAATGGCACACCATCAGCTGGGAACAAGCAATTAATGAAATTGCCGCTAAAATTAAGCAGCTAAAAAAGCAACGAGGCGCACAATCAATTGCCCATTTTGTTGGCGCACCGGGCGGTGCAAACTTAGTCGCGCCAATTTTTCGCGGTTCTTTTTTTGCCGGTCTTGGCTCTAACCGCATGTACGGTACTGGCACCTGCGACACGATGAATAAATTTCGTGTCAACGGCGACATGTATGGCTCACCCATGCGTTTGGCTTACCCCGATGTTGATCATACCGACTTCATGATGATTCTGGGCGCGAATCCGGTTGTATCAGGCACCACCTTGTATCACCTACCCAAGGCTCATCAGCGACTGGCAGACATTGTTAAGCGCGGCGGTAGGATGGTAGTCGTCAATCCACGTAAAGTTGAAACGGCACTGGCTGGCGAACACGTTTTCATTCGCCCCGATACCGATCTGTACTTCTTAGCAGCATTTTGCAACGGTGTGATTCAAGCCAATGCAATCGCTAACGATCGCGTGCAACAGCATATGAAAAACTTTGAGAAACTCAAAGCCGTTGTCAGCGCTTGGACGGCCGAGCGACAAGCAAAAGTGACCGGTATATCGGTCGAGACGTTCAACGCCTTACTCAACGCTTATATTCAAGCACCCTCAGCCGCATTAAATATGGCCACCGGGGTTAATCAAGGCAGGCACGGCACACTCTGCTATTGGCTACTTGAATCAATAGCCGCCATTACCGGTAATTTTGACCGCAAGGGCGGAAATTTAATTGGCGAAGGCCTAATTGACTTTGCTGCAATCGCCAAAGATGATCCACAAATGTCACTGGGCTATCATCGTGAGGATGACCTACCCACCGTCAGTGGCCAACAACCTGCAGGGATGGTTGCTGACGATATTCTCGATGGCGAAGTTACTGCCATGATTGTCGAGGCATCGAATCCTTTGCTTGCCTGCGGTACACCTAACGGTCGACTTGAGCAGGCGATGGAAAAGTTAGAGTTACTGGTCTGTATCGACTGGTTCCGTAATGAAACGGGCAACTTAGCCGACTATATTTTACCAGCAACAACTTGGCTAGAGCGATCGGGCATGCCTTATGCATTACAGTCGTTTGTCGCCTGCACCCCTAAGCCCTACCTTTATGCCAGTGGCCCTGTCCTCACGCCACCCTCTGGCGTGAGACATGAATGGTGGATCTATACCCGCCTCGCTGATAAGCTTGGCCAGAACATTATGGGTAACCCAATGCTTAGCCTCGCTCTAAAAATAGCGGCTCGTTTAGCCCATGGTCGATTTGGAAAATGGATTAAAGTACCCGAGCTATTAATTGATGGCATGCTAAAGCAGGCCAAAATGCCTAATTTAAAAGCCATGATTCAAGATCACCCCGACGGATTTTTGCTCGATGAAAATGACGGCGATAATTTCTTAGGGACTGATCGCGTGCTCACCGATGATGGTCTCGTTGATCTTGCCCCACAAGCCTATATTGAAACCTTTAATCAACAAACTGAATCAAGCTACCAACAAGAAATAGCCAACTTAGGTCGCTTAAAATTGATTGGTAAACGTGAAATTCGTCGCATGAATAGCGGTTCGGCCAATTGTGAAGCGTTGGTCAAAATAGACACCAACTTTGCTTACCTTAATCCTGATGATGCGGCAAATGCAGGCTTAGATGAAAACGACTGGGCAAAAGTTAACTCCGATTTTGGTGAAATTCATATTCCCATAAAGATCACCGATGAAATGATGCCTGGCACTTTAGCGATTCCTCAGTGCTGGGGACATGAAAAAGCCGACGGTCTCAGCCATGCAAAACGCCACCCAGGCGTTAACTCCAATTACTTAGCGGGTGATGGTTACAACAATATCGAAAAACTGTCCGGCATGTCACACCTTACGGGCATCTTGGTTGACATTGAAAAATCCGATCGACTGGCAAGCGTTAGCTAACAATAAAGGACTTCATCGTTGCTGAGGTCAATGGCTAAAGATCGGCTGATAACCGCCTAAGGCTTCTCATCGCCGACGATCCACATGGCAAAAAATTGGCTGTGGCCACCGTACGCATGGCCTAAAGCCCGTTTAGCTCCCTCAACTTGCCGTTGATCTGCCATGCCTCGTACCTGCAATGCCGCCTCGGCAAAACGGATCATTCCTGAGGCACCAATGGGATTCGATG
>CALCNB010000165.1 GCA_937897785.1 uncultured Cellvibrionales bacterium
CCTAGATGCATCGGACTGGGCCAGCTATATCAACACAGGTATTCGTATTGCTCGTAATCAAGCAGTTAAAGATATTTTGCAATTGCCTATTTCAGCTCCGGAGGCTGCTCAATGAAAACTTTAATCCAACAATTGAGACTATTGCCGATTGCCGCTATTGTCGCATTATCATTTAACACTACTGCAAGCTTTGCCCAAGAGAGTGCGAAATCTTTAGACGAGTTACTTGAATTTGTAAAGCAAGGGCAGGTCAATGAGGCAAAAGAAAACAAAGTCCGTGAGGCGCGTTTCTTAGCTGAGAAGACCAGTCAAGCAAAAGCCTTATCAGAGGCCAAGAAAACCCGCACAGAAGAAGAGCGGCGTTCAACGCGTCTTGAGAAAATCTTTGATGAGAACAAAGAAAAGATCACTATTAAACGTGCGGCATTAAATGAAGCGAAAGGTTCGTTGAACGAGTTATTTGGCCACATTAATTCAACCGCCGGTGATATGCGTGAGAATTTTAATTTATCGTTAGTGAGCAGTGAATACCCTAATCGAGGTGAGTTTTTTACCGACTTAATCGAAAAGTTAAAAGGGGATGCCTTACCTACCATTTCTGAAATTGAACGTCTGTGGTTTGAAATACAGCGAGAGATGATTGAGTCTGGGCGCATTGTTCAATACACGGCAACGGTTGCAACGCCTGCTGGTGATGATATTGAGGCGCAAGTGACGCGTGTCGGCTCGTTTAATATCGTGACCAATGATGGTCAGTATCTCAAGTATTCAGATGACTCACTCTCTATATTACCTCGCCAACCGTCTAGCGCCTTTGTTGACTGGGCGAGCGATTTAGCTAGTGCAGATGAAGGCTATAGTCGTTTCGGTATCGACCCTACCGGCCCTACTGGGGGTAGCTTATTAGCGGCATTTATTGATACGCCCACCTTGTCCGAGCGTTGGCATCAAGGCAAGCAGGTCGGTTATGTCATTACTACCGTTGGTGTTTTCGCGATGTTACTTGCTGCGTGGCGCTTCGTGGTATTGACTAAGGTTGGCCGCCAAGTGAATGCGCAACTTCAATCATCAACGCCTAGCACTGAAAACCCGCTTGGCCGAGTGTTAGCCGTGGCTGGTGATAATGCGTCTACTGATACCGAGACCCTTGAGCTCAAACTCAATGAAGCGGTGTTAAAAGAAATTCCCGCGCTTGAGAATTCACTCACGCTGCTGAAGATTATTGCTGCAGTCGCACCATTACTGGGTCTGTTAGGTACGGTAACGGGTATGATTATTACCTTCCAGGCTATTACGATCTTTGGTGCAGGTGATCCTAAGACCATGGCAAGCGGTATCTCTAGCGCATTAATCACAACTGTATTGGGTCTGATTGTTGCGATCCCGACTTTACTCGCGCATACCGTAGTTAATGGTCGAGCAAAACGTGTTATCCATGTGTTAGAAGAGCAAGCGGCCGGCATTATCGCCCGCAATGCTGAAGCTAAGTAAACTCACTAAGGAATATAGGAAAGACTGATTATGCAGTTTATTTCAGAGTCCTTAGGCGTAGTTGCCAGCTTCCTCGAGATGGGTGGGCCGGTTTTGCTGCTGATTGGCGGCCTACTATTTTTAATGTGGACGTTGATTTTTGAACGAATATTTTATTTTTCAAATGACCTGAGTGCAGATCTTGCCTTAGTGATTGAAGAATGGGAAAGTCGTTCTGAGCGTCGCTCTTGGAATGCGCGTAGAATCCGTGAAGCGCTTATTTCTGAGTCGGTGATGAAAATCAATCAGAATATGGCCATTATCAAAACATTGATTGCCTTGGCGCCGATGTTGGGTTTGCTTGGCACAGTAACCGGTATGATTGAAGTGTTTCATGTGATGGCGGTTACCGGCGGTGGCGATCCTAAGTCGATGGCGGGCGGTGTATCACGTGCGACAGTGCCAACTATGGCTGGCATGGTTGCGGCGTTATCCGGTGTTTTTGCCCAGGCTTACTTAATGCGAATCGTCGAGCGCGAAAGCGCTATGCTTGAAGACAAAATGACATCTGATCATTAGTCTATACAGGCAGTGGTCAGTGACAAAAATCATGGTTAAAAAAATCTTATAAAAATGCGTTGTTATTAAAAGGTCAAAACCTTATGACTAGAAGAGGTGCAGCATCACAAGCTAACCAAGACGGTGGTGAAATCGATTTAACCCCGATGCTTGATGTGGTGTTTATCATGTTGATATTTTTTATTGTCACCGCGGTGTTCATTAAAGAGCCGGGTGTAGAAGTGCTTCGCCCTGAGACACAGGTTCGTGATCAAGTGAAAAATCAAAACATATTGATTGCCATTGATGCAAAGAATACCGTTTGGATTGATCGTAAAAAAGTTGATGATCGGGCGGTTAAAAACGTGATAGAGCGGTTGCATGCAGATAACCCGCTAGGTGCTGTCGTTATTCAGGCGGATGGTGGTTCAAATGCAGCTGCATATGCCTTGGTTTGGGACGCGGCAAAAGACGCTGGCGTTGTTGATATACATTTAGCCACCGATCCTAAGAGGTAGTAAGAGTCATGCAACGGATTCGTTTAGGCGGCAGTATGCTGCTAGGTTTAGTGATCGCATTTGCACTGTTCGTATTAATGAGTGCATTAATCGATATGGGTGATCCTGAATTAGACCGAGATGGCGGGGTTAAAATTGCTGATTTTAATATGCCCGATACTGAAATCGAAGCCAAAATTGACGAAGAGCTGCCAGATAAGCCCGATGATGTTGAGGCGCCTCCGCCTGAACTGGAGGCCCAAGACATTGAAATCGAGACCCCTGATAATGCTCTGAACTTATCTGCTGGTGCGGGTAAATTTAATCCTGACATTGGCTTGCAGGGTGGTTTTAGTCGCGATACCGATTTCATCCCTATTTATGTGCCCAAGCCTCGCTATCCCTCTCGTGCTGAGAAAAGCGGTAAAGCGGGTTACACCGTGGTTGAAGTGACGGTTACGGAAGCGGGCGGTGTTCGCGATGTGAAGTTATTGGAAGAATGGCCAGAAAATTACGGTTTTGGTAAGTCAGCCTTAAAGGCGGCTGATAAATTGAAATACAATCCACGTGTGATCAACGGTGTTGCAGTTGAAGTGCCAGGCGTTTTATACAAGTTTAGTTTTGCAGGTTTTGCTGATTGATCATCCCTGATTTCGATTAGTCAGGAACGCATTTATTAAAGGTAAGCGTGTTATGTTTTTAAAGCAATTAAATCTTGCCAGTGTCAGCCGATTATGTGCTATCGCGTTTATGGCGGCAGTATTATTGCAATCAGCTGCTTGGCTTTCCAGCGATTCGTCGGGTTTTATTGCCTCTGCTTATGCTGAGGAAGAGAAAAAGAAAAAGAAAAAATTAACCAAAGCCGAAAAAGAGGCTAAATTAAAATACAAAAATGCCGTCTCCCAGAGAAGAAAGTCAGTCGGTACAACGTGCGCAAAAAGACTGACTAAAGTTCAAGAGATCACCCAGCCCGAAGAGGGTGAGCCCGATTGGGCGTTAGCGGAAGCAGAGTTAAAATCTGCTTTTAAGCGAGGATGTCGCCCCGGATTTGAATATTCGCAGCTTAACCGCTATTTAGGTTATGTCTATTACGCCCAAGATAAAATTGAATTGGCCATCGAGGCTTATTTAGCACTGGTAAATGAGCCAGAGGCTGATGAGCAACAACGGGTGAATACACGATATACAGCGGCACAGTTATTATTTGTCACTGAAAAGTATCAGGCGGCAGTAGAGCAGCTTGAGATTTGGCAAGATGAAGCGGTTATTGTCGATCCCGGTGGTCGTGTGTTGCTGGCTCGCGGTTACTATCAGTTAGATCGGAAAGACGATGCCTTAAGTTTGCTTAATCAAGTAGTTGAAGAAACCGTTGCTGCTGGTCAGATTCCCAAAGAGGGGTGGATGAATTTTCAATGGGCACTGTTCTAT
>CALCNB010000166.1 GCA_937897785.1 uncultured Cellvibrionales bacterium
TAAAAATAAAAGCTTAACTATTAACGGCGAAGTACAGCAGCAAACGCCAATAACGGGTAAAAAGAGAGCATTATTTAGACAGAGCATTGAAAAGTTAGGTGCGGTTGAACACAATATTCAGATCAATACTGCTAGTCAACGAAATGATGATATTACCGTTAGGGTACCTGATGGGCATTATTTTATGATGGGCGACAACCGAGATAATAGTCAGGATAGCCGATTTTGGGGCCCTGTTTCAGAACAGCGCATTGTCGGTAAAGCTGTGGCGATTTGGATGCATAAAGAGCCCGGTTGGCATTTTCCAACATTTAAGCGAGCCGGTTCGTTTCAATAATAAGATTAATGATGAACTAAATTTTTTGGGATTCTAAATATGGGGCAAATAAAAACAAGTTTATTGGCAGCATTACAAAAAAAGCTGGGTTACTCATTTAAAGATCATGATCTGCTTGAGTTGGCTCTGACTCATAAAAGTTCAGGCAGTAAAAATAACGAACGGCTTGAATTTTTAGGCGATTCTTTACTGAATGCCATTGCCGCTGAAGCACTTTTTATGCGCTATGATGACGTGCCAGAGGGTGTTATGACAACTGCAAGATCACAATTAGTGAAAGGTAAAACCTTAGCTAAGATAGGGTTTTCTCTTGAGTTAGATAGCTTGATGATTCTTGGCTTAGGTGAAAAGGGCAGTAGTTCACCGGTTAAACATTCGATTGTGGGCGATGCGGTTGAGGCTTTAATTGGCGCCATTTATATTGATAGTGATTTTAAGCAATGTCAAAAAATTGTACTGAGCTTGTTAGACGATTATCTTGAACAAGTGTCATTAGTGCCGGAATTCAAAGATGCAAAAACACTGTTGCAGGAGTTGATGCAAGCAGAACGTTTGGCATTACCGGTGTATGAATTAGATAAAGTGGAAGGGCCGGGCCATGAGCAACATTTCACTGTTAAATGCAGTGTTGAATTACAATCAAAGTTTGCTTTTGGTGAAGGGAAAAGTCGTCGAGCGGCAGAGCAAAATGCCGCGATGCGGGTGTTAAAGCAGTTTAATTACAGCGATAAAGATGCCATCAGCCAAGACGATAAGGTGGTCTATGATGGGAAGGCTTTGTGACGCAAAGTTTGCCCGAATTTTGCGGTCTCGTTGCGCTAGTAGGCCGACCCAATGTCGGTAAGTCGACCCTATTAAATATCTTACTGGGCCAAAAAATTAGTATAACTTCTCGAAAACCTCAAACCACTCGCCACCGTATCATAGGTATTGATACGCGAGATCAGTACCAGGCTATTTTTGTTGATACTCCAGGTATTCACCAAACGCAAACCAATGCAATGAATCGTTACATGAATCGAGCGGCCACTTCTACTATTGCCGATGTTGATGTGACGGTCTTTGTTGTTGATCGACTTAGTTGGGATGAAGAGGATGAATTAGTGGTGCAAGGCCTAATGGCGGCTAAGTCTCCGGTGATTTTAGTGTTGAACAAAATAGATCGATTAACCGATAAAAGTCGCTTGTTGCCGCATATACAAAGCTTGGCATCGGTTTTTGATTGGGCAGAGGTGTTGCCACTATCGGCAAAAACAGGTTATCAGCTTGATCAGTTGCGCGAGGCGATCTATCAGCGTTTACCCGAGCAATCGCATCTTTATGATGCCGATCAAATTACTGACCGTAGCGAGCGGTTTATGGCGGCTGAGTTAATTCGTGAAAAATTGATGCGTCAGTGTGGCGACGAACTTCCCTACCAAGTAGCGGTCGAAATAGAGAGTTTTAATCATCAAGGCCATGTGATTCATATTAATGCTTTGATTTGGGTTGAGCGTGAGGGACAAAAGAAAATTATCATCGGTCGAGCGGGTGAGCAGATTAAAAAAATCGGCACCGATGCAAGAAAAGATATTGAAACCATGACCGAAAAAAAGGTCATGCTTAAGCTTTGGGTTAAGGTTAAAAGCAGTTGGTCTGACGATGAGAGAATGTTGAAAAGTCTCGGTTTTGATGAGTAGCTAAAACGAAAAATTATTGATTGGTGATCACCGTGTCAATCGAATTAGAACGCTGTTTTTTACTGCATCAGCGACCCTATCGTGAAACAAGCGTTATTGCCGAGCTATTGACTGAGCATGAGGGTCGCGTAAGCCTGGTCTGCAAAGGTGTTCGCTCAGCAGGTAAGAAGGCCTCCTCTTTACGTAGCACACTACAACCCTTTGCTTTGTTAAACGCCTCATGGTCGGGTAAAACTGATCTTAAGTCACTACGCCAAGCTGAGGTCATTACGCCGGCGCCGCGACTGCACCAATCGCAGTTGTATGCGGGCTTGTACTTGAATGAACTACTGTTTCGCTTGTTTCATTCAGGTGAGAGCCATACCAACTTATTTTCGCGATACCAAGCCAGTATTTCTGAGTTAGCAAGCTTAGATGCGGATGATACGATTGCTATCGAGGTTAGTCTGCGAAGATTTGAGGCTCGCTTACTTGCCACCTTAGGTTTCGAGTTAGATTTTATGCGAGACGCCATCACCGGCGAGCCAATCACTGCTGATGGAGAGTATCGGTTTCACACTGAAAACGGGTTCTGCCGTGTAGACCGCAAAAATGGTGATTCGGACAATGAATACAGTGTAATTAATGCCGATAGCGCCTTAGGTTTTAATGCGCCTCCACTAATAGCCGGTAGTGCTATACTAGCGATAAAAAACGACGATTATAACGATAAAAAAGTTCGCCAGTTAGCAAAAAAAATCATGCGCTTAGCGCTGGCACCGCACCTTGGTGGTCGCCCGCTAAAAAGCCGCGAACTCTATCGTCGGCCTGACTAGCAGCCTGTATTTTTATCTTTTTTTGGCGCACTGCTGAAGAGGCGCGTTTTTTGCTCTGATACCGTAAAAAGCACCGAATCTCCCTGCAATATTGGTCAATTTTTATTCTTTTTTCACGCTGTTTAACCGCCATTTGTGGTTTTTTGGTATGATTAACTTTTGATATGTCGCCGTGTGAGCTAAAGCGCTTGTCGGTCAGTAAGGAATTGAGTCCGTGAGTTACCCAACCATTGAGCAGTATGTCGGTAATACACCGTTAGTTAGACTGCAACGAATGTACGCTGGAGAAAATCAATTATTGCTTAAGTTAGAAGGCAATAATCCAGCCGGTTCAGTCAAGGATCGGCCCGCGCTTAATATGATTAATCAGGCAGAACAGCGCGGTGAAATCAAACCCGGTGATACCTTGATTGAAGCAACCAGCGGTAATACTGGCATTGCCTTAGCCATGGCCGCAGCAATAAAAGGTTATCGTATGCGATTAATTATGCCAAGCCATATGAGTCATGAGCGTAAATTGGCTATGTCGGCGTATGGTGCAGAGTTAATTGAGGTCACAGCGGAACAAGGTATGGAAGGCGCGCGCGATTTGGCCCAGACAATGCAAGCGCAAGGCGAGGGAAAAGTGCTCGACCAGTTTGCTAATGGTGATAATCCTAATGCGCATTTTGATTCGACAGGCCCTGAAATCTGGCAGCAGACAAATGGCACGATCACGCATTTTGTTTCCTCAATGGGTACCACGGGCACGATTATGGGCGTGTCTCGTTTCTTGAAGCAAAAAAATCCAGCGATTCAAATTATTGGCTTGCAACCCAAAGATGGCGCAAGTATTCCCGGAATTCGGCGTTGGCCTAAAGCGTATTTACCCAGTATTTACCAAGCTGAGGAAGTCGATCAAGTGATTGATATTGATCAACGTGATGCAGAGACCACGATGCGGCAATTGGCGACTGAAGAAGGGATCTTTTGTGGCGTTTCTTCTGGGGGTTCTGTTTGCGGTGCTCTGCGTATTGCA
>CALCNB010000167.1 GCA_937897785.1 uncultured Cellvibrionales bacterium
GTGGTAAATTATTGTTTAACTGCAGAATAATACCTGGAAGAGGTTCATGGTTAGACTTTGAATTTGATCCTAAAGATCTCGTTTTTGTTCGAATTGACCGCCGCCGTAAATTACCCGCGACTGTCTTATTACGGGCCTTAGGTTTTAGCTCTGAAGAAATGCTACAGATGTTCTTTGATACTAATGCCTTCCAAAGTGGTAAGGGTGGTTATTCAATGGCCTTGGTGCCTGAGCGTTTACGTGGTGAAATTGCCGCTTTTGATCTTAAAGATAAAAAAGGCAAGGTTATTGTCGAGCAGGGTCGACGTATTACGGTTCGGCACATACGTAAGTTAGAAGAACTAAAAATTGATAAATTACTTTGCCCGACCGAGTACCTCTATGGTCGAGTACTTGCGAAAGATCTCGTCAGTAAAGATACCGGCGAAGTGGTTCTCGATTGTAATACTGAAATCACTGAAGAAGTACTGACTCAGTTAGAAGAGCTAGGTATTACCGAATTTGAAACACTTTACACCAATGAGCTTGATTGCGGTTCATTTATTTCTGACACATTGCGTGGTGACATTACACGCACGCAGTTAGAAGCGTTGGTAGAAATTTACCGCATGATGCGCCCCGGTGAGCCGCCAACAAAAGAATCAGCGGAAAACTTATTCGCTAATTTATTCTTCTCGCCAGAGCGTTATGACTTATCAGGCGTTGGACGGATGAAGTTTAACCGTCGCCTAGGTCGCGAAGCTATCGTGGGTGAAGGCATATTGTCCAATGATGATATTGTCGATGTGTTAAAAACTTTAGTAGCTATTCGTAACGGTCAAGGTATGGTCGATGATATTGATCACTTGGGCAATCGTCGTATTCGTTCAGTTGGCGAGATGGCAGAAAACCAATTCCGTGTTGGTTTAGTGCGCGTTGAGCGAGCAGTTAAAGAGCGCTTGAGCGTCGCCGAATCGGAAGGCTTAATGCCACAAGATTTGATCAATGCGAAGCCGGTTGCTGCTGCAGTGAAAGAGTTTTTTGGTTCGAGTCAGTTGTCGCAGTTTATGGATCAAAACAATCCACTGTCTGAAGTGACACATAAGCGTCGTGTCTCAGCCTTAGGGCCGGGTGGTTTAACCCGCGAGCGAGCTGGCTTTGAAGTGCGTGACGTTCACCCTACCCACTATGGTCGTGTCTGTCCCATTGAGACGCCAGAGGGCCCGAACATTGGTTTGATCAACTCACTGTCAACATTTGCTCGTACCAACGAGTACGGCTTCTTAGAGAGCCCCTATCGAAAAGTGGTTGATGGTAAGTTAACGGACGAGATTGAGTACTTATCAGCGATTAATGAGGCCGAGTTTGTGATTGCGCAGGTTTCCGCCGATCTTGATGATAATGATACCTTGACCGAAGATTTAGTCGCAGTTCGTCATTTAAATGAATTTACTGTGATGCCGCCAGAGCGGGTTCAGTATATGGACGTTTCACCGCGCCAAGTGGTTTCTGTAGCGGCCTCGCTCATTCCTTTCTTAGAGCACGATGATGCGAACCGAGCATTAATGGGTTCCAACATGCAGCGTCAAGCAGTACCGACCCTAAAAGCTGAAAAGCCTTTAGTCGGCACCGGTATTGAGCGAAAGGTTGCGTCTGATTCAGGGGTTTGTGAAGTTGCGCTTCGTGGTGGTGTGATTGAGAGCGTTGATGCGAGTCGAGTCGTCGTTAGGGTTAATCCCGATGAGATTGCTACCGGCGAAGCGGGCGTTGATATCTATAATCTGACCAAGTACACCCGCTCTAACCAAAACACCTGCATTAACCAGCGTCCAGTGGTTAAGCAAGGTGACGTGGTTGTACGCGGGGATATTCTCGCAGACGGACCTTCGGTTGATATGGGCGAGTTGGCGCTAGGTCAAAATATGCGCATCGCTTTTATGGCCTGGAATGGTTATAACTTTGAGGATTCGATCCTCGTTTCTGAGCGTGTAGTCCGTGAAGATCGTTTCACTACCATCCATATTCAAGAATTAACCTGTATCGCTAGGGATACTAAGTTAGGTTCTGAAGAGATCACCTCTGATATTCCTAATGTTGGTGAGTCGGCGCTGAATAAGCTCGATGAGTCTGGCGTCGTTTACATTGGTGCCGAGGTTGGTGCGGGTGATATCTTAGTTGGTAAGGTGACACCGAAAGGTGAAACGCAGTTAACGCCTGAAGAAAAACTATTGCGTGCTATTTTTGGTGAAAAAGCCTCTGATGTTAAAGATACCTCTTTACGCGTCCCTTCGAGTGTGAAAGGTACGGTCATTGATGTGAAAGTCTTTACTCGAGACGGCCTTGAAAAAGATGAGCGCTCATTATCGATAGAGAAATCTGAAATTGAAGCGTACCGAAAAGATTTCCGTGATGAATACCGTATTGTTGAGTCGGCCACTTACGATCGTTTACGCGATGCACTATTAGGCAATAAAGCCAATAGTGGTGCTGGTGGTATTAAGAATGCCGAAGTGACCGACGAGTTACTCAACGGCTTAGAGAAAGAAGATTGGTTCTCTTTGCGAATGGCTGATTCGGCACTCAACGAATTGCTTGATGCGGCTAATACTCAGCTTGAAGAGCAGCGGGCACGTCTCGATGCACAGCTAGCGGATAAGCGCGATAAAATTGAAACCGGTGATGATCTTGCGCCTGGTGTATTGAAAATTGTCAAAGTTTACCTTGCGGTTAAACGTCGGATTCAGCCGGGCGATAAAATGGCCGGCCGTCATGGTAATAAAGGGGTTATTTCCGTCATCATGCCTGAAGAAGACATGCCTTATGACGAAAATGGACGTCCTGTTGATATCGTATTGAACCCTCTCGGGGTGCCGTCTCGTATGAACGTCGGTCAGGTGCTTGAAATGCACTTAGGTTTTGCGGCTAAAGGCTTAGGCGATAAGATCGATTTAATGATCAAAGAGCAAAAAGCCGTGGCCCAGGTAAGAGGCTTCTTAGAAGATATTTACAACAAAACTGGCGATGCTAAACGAAAAGAAACCATTTCAGAACTGTCGGATACCGAGGTTATGGAACTGGCTGAAAACTTGCGCGAGGGCGTGCCCATGGCCACCTCTGTTTTCGATGGTGCGGCCGAGGACGAGATTAAGGCCTTACTGCGTTTATCAGGCCACTCAGATACCGGCCAGATGACCTTGTATGACGGTCGTTCTGGTGATGCATTTCAGCGTCCGGTCACTGTCGGCTATATGTATATTTTGAAATTGAACCATTTGGTAGACGACAAGATGCACGCACGTTCAACCGGTTCTTATAGTCTTGTGACTCAGCAACCGCTGGGTGGTAAAGCGCAATTTGGTGGCCAGCGATTTGGTGAGATGGAGGTCTGGGCGCTTGAAGCTTATGGCGCGGCTTACACCTTGCAAGAAATGCTCACGGTGAAATCCGATGACGTTAATGGCCGAACAAAAATGTACAAAAACATCGTTGATGGCGATCATCGAATGGAGCCGGGTATGCCGGAATCATTCAATGTTTTGGTGAAGGAAATCCGTTCTCTAGGTATCGATATGGAGCTAGAGCAGGATTGATTTGTCGCTGACATCCCATAACCAAAGGGGATATTGTTCGATTTAACAATACCCCCGTCACACTCCAGTGGAGGATTGACCTTGAAAGATTTACTGAATTTACTAAAGTCACAGGGACAAACAGAAGAGTTTGACTCTATTCGAATCGGTTTAGCAGCGCCTGGTTTAGTGCGCTCATGGTCGTTTGGTGAAGTGAAAAAGCCAGAAACCATTAACTACCGAACCTTTAAGCCTGAGCGCGATGGTTTATTTTGCGCAAAGATTTTTGGCCCAGTAAAAGACTACGAATGTTTGTGCGGCAAGTACAAGCGCCTCAAGCACCGTGGTGTTATTTGTGAAAAATGCGGCGTTGAAGTGGCCTTGGCTAAAGTGCGTCGTGACCGAATGGGGCACATCGAGCTTGCCAGCCCAGTCGCGCATATTTGGTTCTTGAAGTCTTTGCCGTCGCGTATTGGTTTATTACTGGATATGACCTTGCGTGATATCGAGCGTATTTTATATTTTGAATCATACGTGGTAGTTGATCCTGGTTTAACGACCTTGGAGCGCGGCCAGTTACTGAATGATGAGCAATACTTCGAGGCAATGGAAGAATTCGGTGACGAGTTTGTTGCAAAAATGGGTGCCGAAGCGGTACAGGCACTATTAATTGATTTAGATCTCGAAGAATTGGTCAGTGAATTACGTGAAGAAATTCCTAACACCAATTCAGAAACAAAAATTAAGAAATTGTCTAAGCGATTAAAATTGATCGAGGCCTTTTTAGGATCGGGCAATAAGCCTGAATGGATGATCCTTGAGGTATTACCGGTACTTCCGCCTGATTTGCGCCCGTTAGTTCCGCTTGATGGCGGTCGATTTGCGACCTCTGACTTGAACGACTTGTACCGTCGGGGGATTAACCG
>CALCNB010000168.1 GCA_937897785.1 uncultured Cellvibrionales bacterium
ATGGCAGCTATTCGCGCTAAGGCTGAATTGTCGAATGATGGCCAGCACTATATTATTAATGGCCAGAAAACTTGGTCAACACGAGCAGTATGGGCCGATTGGGCGTTCGGCATGTTTAGAACTGACCCTGAATCTGAGCGTCATCGTGGTTTAAGTTTTATTTTAGTTCCGCTTGATCTTGAGGGTATTACGGTCAGGCCGATACCGCAATTAGATGGCTTGCCAGGTTTTGCAGAAATCTTTTTTGATAATGTTAAAGTGCCGGTCGACTGCTTGCTCGGTGAAGAGGGTAAAGGCTGGTCGGTGGCTATGGCAACAGCCGGTTTTGAGCGCGGTCTAATGCTGCGTTCACCAGCACGCTTCCAGCAGACGGCTAAACGCTTAGTTGAATTATATAAAGAGAATCAAGCCACCGCTGATGCCGACCCTGCGGTTAAAAATGCAGTATTAAAAGCCTATATGGACGCCGAGGCTTATACTTTGTTGACATACCAAACGGCCTGTCGGTTAGTGCAGGGCGGTAAGATTGGTCCTGAATCATCAACGAATAAGATTTTTTGGTCTGAATTAGATCGTGATATGCATGCCACAGCGATGAGTATTTTAGGTGCGCGAGCCGAATTGTTAGCCCATGCACCGGCGGCCGAAAATGTTGGAAACTGGCTCGATGGTTGGCTGTTTTCACAGAGTGGGCCTATTTATGCGGGCACTAATGAAATTCAACGTAACATCATTGCTGAGCGTATGCTTGGCATGCCACGCTAGGAGGTGAGTGATGAATTTTACCTTCACTGAAGACCAGTTATTATTTCAAGAATCAGTCCGCGATTTTTTGGTTAATGAGGTAACGGCCGAGAGTATTCGCGCCCTTTGGGAGGCGGATACGGGTCGATCTGATGCGCTATGGCAGCAGCTGACCGAGCTGGGACTCACCGCAATGACGGTGCCTGAAGCGATGGGCGGTTTAGGCATGACAGCTTTGGATTTTATCTTGATAGCTCAGGAGTGTGGTTACGTCGCTTTACCCGCGCCGTTGGTCCATATCGCGCTTGTTGCGGTTCCTTTGCTGGACCAGTTAAGTGGTGACAGCGGTGAGGCGATTAAGCAGCAATGGTTACCGGCCATTGCAGAGGGCCGGGCTAAGGTTATGGTTGGCCTTGAGCAAAATACCTTTGTGGAGGACGCACATACAGCGGATTTATTGATCTTGCAAAAAGGCCAAGCACTTTATGCGCTGACGCCGGAACAGTTTAGTTACACATTAAATGAATCTGTCGACCCGAGCCGAAAGCTCTACAGTATTAGCTGGCAGACGTCTGACGCGAAATTAATTGCCGAGGGTGGACAGGCACAATGCCTGATCGATGGTGCTATTAATCGCGGCGCCTTAGGAGTGGCGGCTGAAGCCTTAGGTTTGTCACAACGCATGGTCGATATGACGGTGAGTTATACTGCTGATCGTCAACAATTTGGTAAGCCGATTGGTAGCTTTCAAGCGGTTAAGCATTTAATGGCCAATGTGGCGGTGAAGTTAGAATTCGCTAAAACGCCGGTTTATAAAGCGGCTTACGCTGTCGCCGAGCAGCTGTCCAGCGCCAATGTGAATGTCAGTCATGCCAAGCTTGCAGCGACAGAAGTGGCGCAGTTAGCGGCTAGGAATACGATGCAATCTCATGGTGCAATGGGTTATACCTGGGAAGTTGACTTACAGATTTTTATGAAGAAAGCATGGGTTTATAACAACGCTTGGGGTGTTGTTGCTTGGCATCAAGGTCGCGTCAGTGATTTTGTTTTTGCTGATCAAACAGCGATTGGCGCAGGAAGTACTTTTGTCGCATAGCGATTGATGTTGGGAGAATAATTATGCCTGAAGCTTATATTGTTGATGCGCTTCGTAGTCCAACGGGTCGAAGAAAAGGGGGGCTTGCTCATGTTCATGCGGCCGATCTAGGCGCGCATGTTATCAATGCAATTGTTGAGCGAAATGCTATTCCAGCCGAAGACTATGACGATGTCATTTTTGGTAGTGTTGATACCATTGGTCCCTTAGCGGGTGATATTGCCCGTACCTGTTGGTTAGTTGCAGGCTTGCCTGATTGTGTCCCGGGCACGACCATCGACCGTCAATGTGGATCTTCACAGCAAGCGGTCCATTTTGCCGCACAAGCCGTCATGAGTGGTACGCAAGATGTTGTGCTGGCGGGTGGCGTACAAACAATGACGCAAATTCCCATTAGTTCGGCAATGACAGCCGCAGAGCCGATGGGTTTTAGTGATCCTTTTACAGGGTCAAAAGGTTGGGTTGAGCGTTATGGTGATGTTCCACCAACGCAATTTAATTCAGCGCAAATGATTGCTGATAAGTGGGAAATTTCAAGACAACAGCTTGAAGTCTTTTCATTAGAGTCACACAGGCGTGCCTTGCAGGCGATTGCAGAGGGTCGATTCGACCGAGAAATTGTTCCGCTTGAAGGCGTTAGCCAAGATGAGACGCCACGTCAAACTAGTCTCGAAAAAATGGCTGAATTAGATTATTTGTTTGGTTGCGATAAAGTGACGGCGGCGGTTTCTAGTCAGACTTGTGATGCGAGTAGTGCAATATTAATTGTTTCCGAAGCCGCTTTGAAAAAGTATCACTTAACGCCGCGAGCTCGTATTCATCACATGA
>CALCNB010000169.1 GCA_937897785.1 uncultured Cellvibrionales bacterium
GTTAAATAAGCGCCTCGATGTGAGTATACAACGCCTTTCGGATCACCGGTTGTGCCTGACGTATAGTTCAGAGCAATGGCTTGCCATTCATCGTGAATATGTACTTCGTTATACTGTGGGTCACCCGATGCAATAAAGTCTTCATATTCAATCTCACCGATACGCTCGCCACCAGAGGTATTCATCGGATCGTCAACGTCAATCACCAAAGGTTTATTTTTCGCAAGCGTTAATGCTTTCTTAACGATAGGTGAAAAACAGGTATCCATGATCAAAATATCGGTTTCAGCATGGTCTAATATAAATGCAATACCTTCGGCATCAAGACGCGTATTTAATGCATTGAGTGTTGCACCTGTCATCGGGACACCAAAGTTTGCGTCTAAAAATGCCGGAATATTGGTCGCCATAATTGACACGGTTGAGCCTTTTTTAATGCCTTTCGCTGATAAAGCCGACGCCAAGCGCTTAGCATTAGCTAAATATTCACGGTAGGTGATTTTTCGTTCACCATGGATGATTGCCACTTTATCAGGGTAAATCATTGCACTTCTTTCTAAAAAGCCAATTGGCGATAGTGGCTGATAGTTCGCCTGATTTAAATCTAAATCTCTTTCAAAAATATCCATTAAGAACACCTAACTCTAAAGAGGCTAATAAACAAGTTTTAGCCTCATACACTTTACTTTTAATTTAATACACCACTTTATCGCGTGGTAATGAGAAAACTTGGAAGGTACCCAGTGACATATCGCCACCTGGTAACACAATATTGTTTAACTTAGTTAATGATTCTGCGTCATAAACAGCGATATCATTATACGTGCCGCCTAAATAGAGCTTAGAACCATCAGTTGAGAAATTAATAACATAATAAGTACGCTCTAGATCAATTTCTTTGATAACACTTAAATCAGACACTTTATGGCGTTTTAACTGCGTTAATACCGCATAAAATTCATCAGGATGCTGTGGCCTTGCCATGCCGGTAAAAAAGATTTGCTCGAGAACGCCAAAGTCTTTTACTTCAGTTTCACCGGTTGCTAAATCCACTTTTTCATAGCCCCACATAAATGTGGCAGTATCCATGTTTTGAGTTTCATCAGTAAATTTAGGCACGGTATACATACGGACAAATTCATTATTCACTTTACCCAGTGGCCATACGGTTAACACATCTGGTTGACCGTAATTGCTGCGATTATGAGAGTGACTGGCAATAGCGGTATCTACTTGACCCGTTTTCGGGTCGATAACAAAAACATCCGCGCCAGATAAATACACTCTGCCATCGTCAGCAGCTGCCATAATGTTAATTTGTCGAGGTACATCAAACGTACGGGTTGGCTTAGCGTCAATACCATCTTTCGCGTTGTAAACAGCAAATTGACTCGCTAATACCTCGTAGTGATCACTATGTAACTTGGTTGGATTATGGATGGTGTAAATTTCTTCACCATCGGTACTTACAGCTAATGAGCCAATACTTTTGATACGGACATTATCGTAAGAAAATTTAGCATCGAAAGTGAGATCACAATTATTGACATCAACACCTAATATGCGATCAAAGCGCCCTGCAAGGACATAAGCGGTTAAATTATCCGGCGACATCACCACAGTACCCGGTAAAACTGCATCGGGTAACTGACAAGTGCGCACGATTTCGTCGGTGCTCAAATCTACAAAGTGCATATTATTAGGGCGGTTAACCACCACCATATAATCACTTTTTTCAGCGCTGTTTTCAGATGCTACTTTCTTAGTATCACTAGTTTCAGCGACTTGCTCACTGCCGCAAGCAACAAGTAAAAGAGCTAACGAGCTAGCTACGGACAATTGGCGTAATTTATTTGAAAAGCTAATCATGGTATCTCGCCTACTTTTTATCATCTTTTGGAAAGACATCGCCTAGTTTTCGCCAGTCATCACCCGCAGAGTCGGCACCCTTAGTCCAGTCAGGATAAGTATTCATGACATCAGGAACTTGCGCCGGCCACCAGCAAGGATCGGCACAACCATATAAGTCTGACTCCATTGGTTGACATAACCCTGAGACGCCACCAAAAACGTCAACCTCCCAGCCTGGATCAGTTGTGCCTGTACAACCGACAACCGATTGCATAGCAACAACTTCTTCAACGGTAGCGTCATCGCCCTTAACCTGATTTTCACTCTTGTTTTTATCCATTGCAGAGTCTAATAATTCTGCTTTTTTATTCAGTGGTTTTAGATGTTTCATTGTTAGTGTCCTCGACGAGGG
>CALCNB010000170.1 GCA_937897785.1 uncultured Cellvibrionales bacterium
AAGAGTGCCTTCATCAAACGTGTAATCACTGTTAGAGGGTTAATTAATCGAACGATAATCGGTCAAAAAAGTAGCCGGCTGAAAAAAACCGGCTTAAATAGACCTAGATAACACCTAAAATCGCCAAATTACCCACAAATAACCACTTTACACCACATTCCAACACTATAAGGCCATAAAGAGCCTCTTGCAAGCACTGCTTTAAAGTATTTTAATTAATAAAATCAATATCTTAACTAGGGTAGATGAGAGCTTAGGAATCGATTGTTTTAGCTTTCTGATAGATTACATGAAGCTAAATTACAAACTTAATGTGCTACTTTAAGTTTGTAATTTAGTATAATTTTATTTGATATAAAAAAAGATTTTTATTGCTATTTGATCTTAAATGGCCGTGAGCTTCGTAAGATCAACAGCACGACCAAGATATGAGTATCGATCATTTACTTACCAGTCACCTCTAACACGATAAAGGCATTCCCCCCCTGCTGATCGAAGGTTCCATAACCGGCATTGATAAATAGCTGTCCGCCATCCAAGTAAGCACCACCCAGATCAATGGAGCCTCCTTTTGCCTGCTTCGCATTGACCGCCGGAAATTTACCCCGAGTATCAAATGCCCAAATCGACGCCCCTGTTTCGGCATCAAAAGCGCGAATATGTCCATCCAAGGACGGTGCAAAAACCAGACTCTCGGTCACCGTCACCGCCGCCGACAAGCCTGGATGACAGCGCTTAACCGCTCGACCTTCCGCATCCTGACAAATATCCGGAGCCTGAGTTGACCAAATCGACTGACCAGTCGCAATATCGAAAGCATGCAAAGAAGGGTTCGGTTCCCCCTCTGGGTTATCGCCAAGAATATCGACCGGCCTATCACTGATCGGCACATATAAGATACCCTTAGCTTGATCAACCCCCATACTAAAATGCACGCCGCCTAATTTACCCCCAGTACCTGGCTTTTGCTGCCACAATAATTCCCCTTGCTGGTCAGGGTCCAAGGCAAATACAGACCCTGATTTTTGACCAGCTAAAATGATATCTCTACCATCAACCGTCACTAATATGGGTGGCGCACCAAAGTCTAAATCCACACCTCTCTCAGTCGGACAGTTAAAATCAAAGGGCGACTCACAGGCAACATTCCAAGCATCTGATGCCAAAAATTGTTGGTGCCAGAGCATTTCGCCAGAGCTTAAATCAAACGCTATAATCGCATCGCTGGTATCCGTTGCCGGTGATGAATAGTTTTCACCAGTGCCTACATATAACCGATTTCGCTTAGCATCCAAGGTTGGTTGAGACCAAACCGGCGCGCCCGAGGGGCCGTATTGGTCGGGTAAAAGAAACCGTTTTTTAATCAGCTTTGATTCTTCTTCAATAGTATAGCTACGCCATATTAACTCGCCATTGGCAGGGTCAAGCGCAATCACCGAACTTCTAAAATCGCAGCAGGCATAAAAGGGATTGACGGCCCACATTGCCTCCCAGGACGAAACTGGCTGAAAGATAACACCTTGATGGTCAATCGATGAACCCGACACCATCACTTTTGAATGATCCTCGGCGAGGATTCGCCATTGCTGCTCACCCGTCAAAGGGTCGATACCAAACACCTCGCCCCCCGCCGTGCCAAAAGTCAACAGATTATGCTGCTGACCATTAGACTCATAGGTCATAAATCGCAGCGCTGTTCGCACCGTCGTATCGGCATCAAACCGCCACTTCTCACAGCCTGTTTCACGATCGAGCGCATAGACCATGCCGGGCTCATCGCCAATAAAAACCGTGTCCGTGGTAATAAAAGGTTGCGTGTGCGGCGTTTTGGTCTTTGGCATGGCGAACACCCACTTGACCTGCAAATTGGCTACATTATCGCGGTTAATACCTGCATTGGACTCAGCAATAAACCGATGGTTTTTCTTGTTAATGCCCCAGCCATTAATGTGCGGCGTAAGATCAATGGAAGAAGCTAACGCTGGCTCACACTGCTCAGCCAACGCAGTAACAGTAGCAATAGCGGGAAAAATCAGAGCCAAAAGAACCCGTAAGGCTATACTCGTGCCTATTTCTAAAAAATTTTTATTCACAACAGCGATAGCAACAACCACAGCTAAATCCTCTTTTACTCATTAAATTATGTCAGCAATGATTAAAACGAATTACCACGATCCATGCCAGTTAAGCATGGCAAAGATTTCAACATGGTCATGTTATGAAAGCGCTGGTATTAAGCCGCAAGAAATTGAGCGATGGCCTCTAACAAAAATTGATTCTGCTGGTCAGTTCCAACGGTAATACGAATATATTGATCGATACGAGGAGTTGAGAAATACCTGACAATAATCTTTCTATCACGTAAAAAACTGGCTAAGGCTGGCGCATCAATTGAAGCGTGATGAATCAAAATGAAATTGGCTGCCGAAGGTAAACAAGTAAACTGAAGTTGCTCCAGCGCTGAGACCAATCGCGTGCGACTGGCAATAACCTTATCAACGCTTAACTGAAAATAATCTTCATCGCCAAAACTGGCAATCGCCGCTTGCTGAGCCAGTCGGTCGATTGGATATGAGTTAAAGCTATTCTTAACCCGCTGCAGAGCCTCAATTAAATCAACATGACCCACTGCATAGCCAACACGCAGGCCGGCAAAAGCGCGTGACTTCGACAAAGTATGCACGACTAACAAATTGTTATATTGTTGTGTTAAATCAAGCACTGAAGCCACAGATTGCAAATCGACCCCAGCGTCGCTTGGTTGCGCATAGTCGATATAGGCCTCGTCAATGATAACCACCGAACGGGGGTTTGCCTCTAATAATGAAATAATGGCTGAACGGCTTAAACCAATGCCGGTGGGTGCATTGGGGTTCGGGAAGATAATCCCGCCGTTATCTTGGCGATAATCTGCAACGTCTATTTCAAAACGATCATTAAGTGCCACTAAATTATAATCAATTTGATAAAGCTGACAATAAACCGGATAAAAACTGTAGGTTAAATCGGGAAATAAAATCGCCTTAGGCTGACGGAAAAAAGCATTAAATGCATGCGCTAATACTTCGTCCGAGCCATTACCAATAAAAACCTGCTCACTACTCAGCTGGTGGTAATCGGCTATAACTTCTCGTAATTCTGTTGACTCAGGGTCAGGATACAGCCGTAAATTATCAATTGCATGCGCCGATATCGCCGCCAATGCTTTTGGCGAAGGCGGATAAGGACTTTCATTTGTGTTCAGCTTAATCAGCTCATCGCCGACGGGTTGCTCGCCTGGCACATAAGGTTCTAACTGATGGACTAAAGGGCTCCAAAAGGTATTCTTATCTGTCACTGGCGTCATCCTCTTGATCATCGCGAGCAACCGATTCAATACGCATCTCGGCTGAGCGAGCATGAGCCGTCAATGATTCACTTCGAGCGACCACGGATGCGAGCCGACCAATATCAGCTGAAGATTCAGCACTGCATTGAATTAAAGAACTGCGTTTTTGAAAATCGTAGACGCCTAAAGGGGAGGCAAATCGAGCAGTCGTTGAGGTTGGCAATACATGATTAGGCCCAACACTATAATCTGTCATAGCCATTACTGCATATTTTCCTAAACAAATTGAGCCAGAGTTTTTTATTTTTGGAATATATGATCTATAATTTTTAACATTTAGTTCTAAATGCTCTGGTGCTATTTTATTAACAACATTAATTATTTTTTTATCTGAATTAATATGCATTAAAATTCCATTTTTCATTAAACTTTTTTTAGCAATAGATTGTCTTGAAATTTCTTTTAGTTGTTTAAAAATTTCAATTCTAACTTTATCTAATAAATTTTTATCTTTTGAGATTAAAATACATTGAGCAAGACTATCATGCTCTGCCTGCCCAATTAAATCACTTGCAATCCATTCAGGATTTGAGAATTTATCACAAACAATAGTTACTTCTGATGGTCCTGCAATCATACTTTCTATTCCAACATCTCCAAAAACTTCTTTTTTTGCTGCAGCAACATAAGCATTGCCCGGCCCAACTATTTTATCAACTTTTTTTATTTTTTTTGTTCCATAAGAAACTGCAGCAATTGCTGATGGACCACCTATAGAATAAATTTCTTT
>CALCNB010000171.1 GCA_937897785.1 uncultured Cellvibrionales bacterium
CCGGTAAGACGGCCGTTTTCACCTTGCCTATACTAGAAAGCCTGATCGACGGGCCTAAAGCTAAGGGCAATCAAACCCGAGTTTTAATATTAACACCCACTCGGGAGTTGGCGGCGCAAGTGGCGGCTAACGTGGCGACTTACTCGCAATACTTGGCGATCAGTTCTGCGGTGGTGTTTGGTGGTGTGAAAATTAATCCTCAAATGATTAATTTAAAGAAGGGTGCTGATATTCTCATTGCCACTCCAGGCCGATTGTTAGATTTACACAGTCAAAACGCTATTCGGTTTAACCAGCTTGAGGTGTTAGTTCTGGATGAAGCCGATCGCATGCTCGATATGGGTTTCTTACCTGATATCCGCCGAATCATGAAATTACTACCAAAGCAACGACAAAACTTACTCTTTTCAGCGACGTTTTCGCCGTCAATACGCGCATTAGCAAAAACCATTGTCAATAAACCGGTTGAGGTTTCTGTTGCGCCGGCGAATGCAACTGTAGCGAAGGTCAAGCAGTGGCTGTGTCCGGTCGATAAAAAAGCCAAGTCGAAAGTGTTGGCACAATTAATTCATGATCGTGATTGGGGGCAGGTGTTGGTGTTTACCCGCACCAAACATGGCGCTAATCGGCTAACGCGTGAATTAGAGCGGCACCATATCATGGCCA
Organism: uncultured Cellvibrionales bacterium; assembly: GCA_937897785.1. Lineage (GTDB taxonomy): Bacteria > Pseudomonadota > Gammaproteobacteria > Pseudomonadales > UBA7434 > UBA7434. The sequence continues at coordinate 667 of CALCNB010000171.1, forward strand.
CCGCTATTCATGGTAATAAAAGTCAGGCCGCACGCACTCGAGCATTAGCAGAATTCAAGCAAGGTGAAGTGCAAGTTTTGGTTGCGACGGATATCGCTGCAAGGGGTTTGGATATTCATCAACTGCCGCATGTGGTTAATTTTGATTTGCCTAATGTTGCAGCAGATTATGTGCATAGGATTGGCAGGACGGGTCGAGCCGGTGCGGAAGGTGAGGCAGTATCTTTAGTCTGTGCTGATGAGTTGGGTGAATTGATTGACATTGAGCGTTTAATTGGACAAATCTTACCACGAGAAGTATTGATTGGCTTTGAACCACAGCAGCTTTTAGTAGCAACCCAATTAGACAGGCGGCCACCTAGGAAGAAGAGGCCAAAAAAGCCTAAAAAACCTCGCAGCGATACGAGTGGAGGTAGTGATCAGTTGGCTAGCGGTAAGCGACGAAAAGCGCGGCAGTCTAAAGCAGGCTCAAAAAAACAACCCACTATTTTTTCGGCAAGTAAGTCGGAAGCAAAGTCGCAAGATAAGCTGACCGGCAAGCCAAGTGAGAAGGCAAAATCCAAGCGTTCTCGTCGGCCTAAAAAAGCGGCTGATGTGAATGGTAATGTTAAACCTTCAAGCCGGCGTTAATCCTCTTAGAAAGCAGCCCAATCGCCTTGAGCGTTAGGATTTAATCTAAATGCTTAGCTTAAGCTAAGCGTCGCTAGGCTCAACGTTGTGATAAACATTTTGCACATCGTCTAAATCGTTAAGCATGAATAAAAACTTTTCGAGCACCTTTCTATCCTCACCAATCACTGGCGTAAGATTTTGAGCTAAGAATTGAATCTCATCGACCTCAAAGCTTATCCCATCAATACACTCGGTGAGTGCTTGCTTCGCTTTGGCATAATCGGTATGGGGTGCAAATACGGAAATAAGGCCGTCCTCATGCTCAATGTCACTGACATCGACGTCAGCCATCATTAATGCTTCAAGCACTGCTTCCTCATTGTCGCCTTTAAAGACAAAAATAGCCGCATGATCAAACATGTGACTAACCGTCCCTTGGGTCCCAATTTTGCAATCATTTTTAGTGAAGCAGACCCGCACATCATTGAAGGTGCGGGTTGGATTATCGGTTAAACAATCGATAATGACCATGCAACCACCCGGTCCAAAGCCTTCGTAGCGAGCCACTTCAAAATCCTCACCGCCACCGCCTTTGGCCTTATCAATGGCTTTTTCAATGACATGGCTAGGTACTTGATCTTTTTTAGCTTTGTCGATTAAGCCGCGTAAAGCTAAATTGCCGTCAGGGTCGATACCGCCCGCTTTGGC
>CALCNB010000172.1 GCA_937897785.1 uncultured Cellvibrionales bacterium
CATGGACTCGGCCCAATCATGAATTTTCAGAGTGCTTTGGTCTTTATACTGCCGCAGAATTTGCACTATGCGCACAGCGTCACATGGCCATTTACGGCACGCCGGTCTCAGCTCTCGCAGAAGTCGCCGCAACCATACGAAGCAATGGCCATTATCACCCACAGGCACAGTTTTATAACAAAGGCCTAGTCACCCCTGAAAAAGTTCTGGCATCACGCATGATCTGCTCACCGTTTCGCCTACTCGATTGCTGCATTACCTCAGAGGGCGCTGGCGGCTTAATTATTACCACCGCTGAACGCGCTCGTGATATGGACGCACAAGCGGTCTACATTGTCGGTGCTGGCACAGATCGACAAGGCATGAGCTACACCCGTGCGCCGGTCTGGGATGAATGTGGCGTTGTCGGCCAACGAGCAGCTAAGCGCGCATTTGAACAGGCTCAACTGCAACCAAAAGATATTGATGTTTGTGAGTTTTACGACCCATTTTCATTTGAAATTATTCGCCAGTTCGAAGCCTTTGGTTTTTGCCAACCTGGCGAAGGGGCTGACTTTATTAGCGATGGACGCATCGCTATCGATGGCGAGTTTCCAGTAGCCACCAACGGTGGCTTATTATCTTTTAGCCATGCAGGAAGCTTGCAAATGCTGCAAAAAGTCATTGTTGCTTACGAACAACTCAGCGGAAAAATGCCCAACCCCTTACAAGTCGATAATCCGAGTACTGCAATGGCGACCAACGGGGGTTCAGGAGCTTTGTTTTGTGACGTAATGCTACTAGCCAACCAGTCGACTGCCGCCTAATGGGAAGCCTTGAGGAAACCAGAAAATGAGTACTTGGGATGACAACTCTGGCGCAACCGAGACATCAACTTTTAACGCCCTGCCTCAGCCTCGCCCTAGCCGCTTATCTGCGCCACACTGGGATGGATGCAAAGAGGGTCAATTAGTCGCTCAACAGTGCCAGACTTGTCTGCAATATGCCTTCCCCCCTCAGCCATTTTGCCCGCACTGCATAAGCGATTCGCTTGAGTGGCAAATTTGCTCAGGTAAAGGACGCATATACAGCTTTACTGAAATCCATCGCGGCCAAACGCCGGCTTTTGAAACGCCTTATATTGCAGCTATTATTGCTTTAGACGAAGGCTGGCATATGCTAAGTAATATCGTCGCCTGCTCAGCTGAAGAGCTCAGTATTGACCAGCCTGTAACAGTGACGTTTATCGAGCGCGGTGAATCAATGATTCCTTGTTTTACACCTGCTTAAAAAATTAAATCCTGCTTTACACTTTTAACGCATCGGTATGCCCGCCCCTCAACAGCTTTAGCTGATTATTCAGCCAGGCCGACAACCAAAAATTGTCGGTCAGAGGTAGTAAAGCCTCATGCACTTGAATCGATAAAGCTACAGCGCTGAGCTCTGAAGGGTCAACCGATAATACAATATCGAGCAAATGCAGTGCTTGCTCATATTCTTTACTCGCTAATTTTTCACCGGCTCTTTTTACCAATACATCGACACCACCTGACATTTCAATTAAATCTGCATTAATTGACTGCGGCGGCACGCTGTATAACTCGGTAGTGGATTGATGGTGGAACCAGCCGGCATAGGACTCCCAGATTGCTCGAATACTCCACGATACCTTTCCATACCCCTGCCCTACCTCTAGCTCAGGCGGCAGCTGAATACTTTGCATTAATGTATGCAAATCTTTACCGTCGTTCATGCCGCGAACTGTTTCGTCATGAACATAGTGAATCGCATCACGTAACACAGCCAGTTCGGTTTGAATCACTTTGCGACCCACTACTGGCTGATGGTGTCCATAAAGCAGCATATCCGCTTCTAAGTCGAGCACAGTTTCAACAGCCTTTGCACAAGTTAATGCATCGCGATAACGGTCACCACGCACAGTGACTAAATTAGGAAAGTGGCCAAACGGGCAACCGAATAAATTGCCGGTTAAACAGA
>CALCNB010000173.1 GCA_937897785.1 uncultured Cellvibrionales bacterium
GGGGTAAAAACCGGTAGCGGTGATGAGCGTATCAATTTCCACCAAACGGCCAGAGTCGCTACCATCATCGACGACAACGCCCTTCGGTTCAATGCGTAAGATATTGTCAGTGATGACGTCTACATTGTCGCGTTGAATGGCCGGGTAATAGGTGTCTGATACGATCATGCGTTTGCACATGGCTTTGTGATCGGGGGTTAGTTTTTTACGTAATTCAGGGTCTTTGACCGTATTTAAGTTTTCTAGTGTGGCTTTATCAATATAGCGGCGTTGCCAGCCATCTTTTAGTGCGGCTTGTCCAAATAACTCGCCAATTAAGTCATAAAAGCGACGCGTTAAGTAGCCCAGTAATGGGATTTTCCGTTTGAGAAATTTATCGAATGGTGAGTATTCAATATTTTCAGTATGCATAACCCATTGAGCGGTTCGCTGGAATAGATTCACTTGTTTGCCCGTATGCGCAAGCGGGCTGAGCATTTGTACTGAAGAAGAACCGGTACCAATGACTCCGATTCTTTTATCGTTTAAGTCATATTCATCATTCCAGTCGGCGGTATGAAACCGCTCACCCGCGAAACTTTCAAGTCCCTCTATTTTTGGGTATTTGCGTTTATTGAGTGGCCCAGTGGCCGCAATAAATAAATCAAAGACCTCGGTTTCTGTAATTTCTAACGCAGAGCTATCTTGCTGTTCCTCAACAATGCTTTTTACACTGCTGCTGCCACCCTGATTACTAGTGAAGTTTTTAGTCGCTTCGATATGCCAACGACTATCTTTAAATTCAGCTTTTAATACTTCAGTATTAAATTGTATATAGTCGATTAAGCCGTACTTAACAGCCGTCTTTTTAAAGTACTCGTATATTTCTGGGCCGCCAGAAAAACGTCTGCTCCAGTCAGGGTTTGGCTCAAAAGGATAGCAATAAGCAAAAGAGGCGACATCACAGGCAACACCTGGGTAGCGATTTTCTCGCCACGTACCGCCAACGGTGGAAGCGCGCTCATAAATTTTAAAATTAGTGTGTCCGGCTTTGATTAGCTTTATAGCCATCAGCATGCCTGACATGCCGGCACCGATAATGCATATTCTTGGTTCTTTTTTGCTCATTGATTATTGTTGTCCGATATAATTTAAACTTAATACAAAATTTACGTAAAATGTCAGCTGCTAGATTAGCAGTCAAGGTATAGTTAAATTCAATCGCTATAATAATACTGCAAGTTATTGATCTGAATTAATATTTAGCCATATTTATAGCATTGTCTGTTTGAGGAGTTCACTTAATGCTTAACTCAGAGAAGATCAGCCTACAGGTGCAGCAATGGCTTGAAGAGGTGGTTATTGGACTTGGCTTATGCCCCTTTGCTGGCCAGCCAGTTGCGAAAGGACTCCATCATATTGCAGTGTTAGATGTTCAGTCGATCGACTCGGCGTTAGCAGCCTTAAGGATTGAATGTGAAAAGCTTGTGACGGCAGACCCTAAAGAGCTAGAGACCAGCTTGCTCATTTTGCCTTATCTGTTTGATGATTTTCTTGATTTTAACGATTTTATGTCAGAGGCTAATAACCTTCTGGCTGATAATGGTTGGCCAGGTCAATTGCAGTTGGCAGGTTTTCATCCGAGGTATCAGTTTTTTGGCACTGATCCTGAGGCAGCGAGTAATTTAACCAATTGTTCACCTTACCCAATTATTCATATTCTTCGTGAAGATAGCGTGACTTGGGCTGTAAACAGTCACCCAGATATAGACGCTATTCCAGAGCGGAATATCGCCGTTATGGAGGCTTTGTCAGCGGATCAAATAGCCCATCTATTTCATTTTCGATAAGCCTTTTTTGAGATAAAAACTGGTCTCATAAACGAATGTTAAGTTTTAAAAAGATCTCTAGGCCCTTGTTTCTGCAATAATAAGCTTTCTAATGATGGGCATAAAAAAATTAATTAAAGGTGGTTGTTTGTGACAAGGGAATTTAATCAAGAAGTTGATTGGTTGGTAGCAGGTACGGGTGTGGGTGGTCTTACTGGCGCAGTTGTTGCCCATGAATTGGGTGCTGAAGTGTTAGTGGTAG
>CALCNB010000174.1 GCA_937897785.1 uncultured Cellvibrionales bacterium
TCCGTTAACCTAAAGTCAGAAGAATACAATTCAACGATAATGTGTTTTCCCGCCTCATCTTCTAGCGTAACCCAGGCGCCAAAAAATACCTTGTCTTGTTGGCTGGGTGCTTGGTCAACCACGGTTAAATGATCGAGTCGCTTGGTTAAAAATCGCACGCGGCTATCAATTTCTCGTAAGCGTTTTTTGCCGTAGATATAATCCCCGTTTTCTGAACGATCGCCATTTTTTGCCGCCTCATGAACGGTATGTGTGACGGTGGGTCGCTCAACTTTCCATAATTGATGCAATTCTTCCCGCAGTGCGATTTCGCCCTCAGGAGTGATATAGTTAGACCCTCTGGGAGTCGGTGGTCGGTAGCGACCCATACGATGCCATCCAATTTAATAAATAGAGATCATGCGCCGAGGCTTACACAGAGCGGTTGATCGTAACGGTGCAAGGGTATGGTAATCAGTCTAGCGATAGCAAGTCAAAAACACAGTCCCTGTTTAGTGTCGCTATTATCGGGTATGTTTGTCTGTCTCGTCTTGGTGTTTTCGCCATTCTCTGTGTCAAAGACGGAAACTAGGGTTCAATTACCACTGACAGTCACTGGTGATTTTCGGCCAGGAGGCTTGCTATTTGGCCACATCGCTAAAGACAGGGCCATTTATTATCGAGGCGAGCAGGTTTCAGTCAATCCTCGCGGGCAATTTGTGATTGGTCTTGATCGCGACCACGAAGGTGATCTAACTCTCAGGATTGCTCAACACGATGGTAGCAAAGGCCAGTACCGCTTTGTCATTCGGCCGCGTGAGTACCAGATACAGTCGATCAAAGGTGTCGCGAAAAAGTATGTCAGCCCAGATCCTCAGCAGCTCGCTAGAACGCGAGCAGAATCGGCGCGTGTTCGAGCTTCAAGACAGCACCGAAGTCTCGAAGACGCGTTTTTTGACGGATTCATTTGGCCCGCTAAGGGGCCGATTACCGGCGTCTATGGTTCTCAGCGTATTTTTAATGGCGAGCCAAGGCGACCGCATTATGGTTTGGATATCGCTGGACCGATCGGTGCTGAAGTGATTGCGCCAGCCGCGGGTATTGTGCGCTTAGCTGAGGATCTGTTTTTTTCTGGTTTGACGATGGTGATTGATCATGGGCATGGGCTGAGTTCGTCTTTCTTGCATTTAAGTGAGATGATGATCGCGCCTGGTCAATCAGTCGAGCAGGGTCAGCTAATTGCCCGTATTGGTGATACTGGCCGTGTCACGGGTCCGCACTTGGATTGGCGAATGAATTGGCAGTTGGGCGCGGTATCGGTGCGCGTCGACCCTCAACAACTGGTTAAAATGAGTGAGAATAAAGCTGAATAAAATCATTAAGGGGGTATAATCGATCGTTGTTAACCAGTAGGTTTAAAAGAAACCGCCAGTGATTGAATATATGGCCTCCAACGCCGAGTGTAATTTAAGGCAAACGACAATCAAAAAACAAGGCATGCGACTATGATCGATAAAAAACTTTTGAATATTCTTGTCTGTCCCGTCAGTAAGGGAGAGCTAAGCTACGATGAAGCCAAGCAGGAATGCAATATAGAAATTCACCGCGAATAGCA
>CALCNB010000175.1 GCA_937897785.1 uncultured Cellvibrionales bacterium
ATCGGCAACAGAGCCGACAATCGGCAGGTAGTCGGGGGTAACGCAGCGAAACCCTACACGGCCATTTAGCGATGCTAATGACTGTTCGCTGGATTCAAGCTGGCAGTGCCAGTCACTGTTATCGGCCAAGCTGGCGCGGAGCTTGTTAATATTGTCGAGATGATCTTGTGTCGATAATTGTTGTTCAGTGTCTTTTGAATAGCTTGATCCGATCGAGTGATAGCCACTCTCGGCAGGGGTTGAATACCCTTCTTGGCAAATGGCTAAACGAAGTTTTTGGCTTTCTGCTGTTGCGGGTAGGTCGGTGGTTTGTCCGCGTAAGAACCGTAATGGCAGCCATGCAGTCTGTTCAAATTGGTGGCTTAATTGGCCGCTGGCGATGACGATAATATCGCTATCAAACGAATTGCCTTGGTGATCATGAGCGTGCCAAGTCGTGGATGTTTTTTCGAGGCGATTAACCTTGGTATTGGCGATAAATTCGATGCCCTCGATACCGCTTAAGGCTTGGCAAATTGCCTTTGGTACTAACCATCCCGCCTGTGGGTAATAGATCCCCCCAAGACGGGTGGCTACGCCGCTAAGATGACTGGCTTGATCGATATTGACATTGTGTCTCGAAGATAACTCTGGGTGAGCATGGAGTAATTCGTCAGGCAATGATTCGCCCAGCTTTAACATGCCTTTTAAACCTTTGGTTAACTGGCAATCGCCCAGTTGCGGGTAAAATTGTTGCGCATAATGTAAAGCGGCCTCGTGAAAGTCGGCCATGGCTGAACGATGCTGGGCGGTGCGAGCATAGAGTACCGCGCGCGGATTACCCGAAGCAGCGCTGGCCACGTCATCATGACTGTCGAGTAAGTTAACCTGCCAGCCACGTTTCGCTAGCTGGTAAGCTGTGCAACAGCCAGCGATACCGGCGCCTACGATGGTCGCTCGCCGTTTTTTATCGCCAATGTTATGGCATGATTGCGTGCCGGGGTAATAGCAGTTTGATAAATCATTGACTGCTTTTTTTTTCTGCGGCATTGCCGTTAGTTTTGTTGCCGTGTTAGCTTGAAAAGTGCCAGTCAGCATTTCGCGTTTACGACCAAAGCCTGGTACTTTTTTGACCGCAAAGCCATGCTCGCTGAGTCCGTCTCGAACTGTTCTTGCGACGGTAAACGTGGCGACAGTGCTGTTCGCTGAACTGTGCTTCGCCATTAAGGCGTAGATTGAGTTTTTCCATAAGTCTGGGTTTTTAGTTGGCGCATAACCATCGAGAAACCACGCGTCGATGGTTAGTCCCCGGTGATCACTTCCCTTTGTCGCGATAAGGGGCGGCTCTATGCTGACGTCATTTTCACGGTTAAAGTGATCGATTGGATAATATTCTAGCCGCTTAAATGCTTCGCTACTGTCGCCAAACAACAGCACTAACACCACAGGGAAGGGGCTGTCTGTGTCGAGTTCTATAACATAGTCACCGCCAATAGCATCGGGGTAATGATTATGCAGTTCGTTAGCTAAATCAGGAAAAGGATTGTAGTGACGAATGCTTTTTATTAACGCCGCTGATGATAGAGGGTATAGTTCAGAGCTATAAAAATAGAGCGTGCGAGGCGCATGATCAGCAGTGCCTTGGTGATGACTGTCGCGCCAAAGTTGCCAGCAGGCTAAAAAATTTAAACCGCTACCAAACCCTGTTTCTGCAATGACAAAGTAGTCTTTTGATAGTGTTTTTTGATCCTTGATTAGCCAGCGATTAGGCAAATCATTGCCGGCTAAAAAGACGTGCTGGGACTCTTCTGCTCCCTGACCGGGATGGTAATAAATGTCATCAAAACGGGTAGAGCGCAAACCGCCATTACGGTCAGTAAATAACTGATCACTAGTGGTCGCCTCTATCGTAAGATAATCTTTACTTCGACTCATGGGTTCGGATGGCTGATTTATTTTAAGCCATCATACGCGCTAACAGCTCAAATGTATGCTAATCAATCTCCAATTATTAACTACTCATGACTTCATAGTCGTTAAGATTGAGTGTTTTTAGTTCGTTGCGAAACCGAGAAGGTGCCCATGGCCACGTGACCGGTATGCCATCAACTTCAAGATACCAGCTATTGCAACCGCTGACCCAACTCTTGCAGAGGCATTTAAACCAGTCATCCAAAAGTTTTACAAAGAATATGACTACCATGAGTATGGCGGAGCACCACTCCTGGGTGTCAATGGCATCAGTCTAATTTGCCACGGCAGTTCGGAAGCAAGAACTATTACAAATGCCATCATCAGAGCAAAACAGTTTGCAACATCTGGAGTAAACCAACATATCGTCGATCAACTCGCTACGATTGACGAACAAGTGAGTGTTGTATGACAAACAATCCATCATGTGGTGTTAAAGTCCTTGGAACAGGATCTGCTGTCCCAAATAATGTGCTTGGTAACGAAACATTAGCAGAGCGTTTTCAAGTTGATCTTGATTGGATTGAACAGCGGACAGGTATACGCGAGCGGCGTTACTGCGATGATGATAAGGGGACATACGAATTGCAAGTTCTTGCGCTGAAAGACGCACTCGAATGTACTGGAATGAAAGGTAGTGATCTCGACCTCGTCATTTGCGCGACAGTCACTGCAGAAATGACATGTCCGTCAAATGCATGTAGGGTTGCTGCTGCAGTTGACGCAGCTCCGGCAGGTGCGTTTGATTTAGTTGCGGCATGTTCAGGGTTTGTCTATGCAATGAATGTTGCGGATAATCTTCTTCGTGGCGGCTCCTATGACACCATTGCAGTTGTTGGTTGTGATGCCATGAGTAAACTTACAGACCAGAAAGACCGCGGCACTTCGATTCTGTTTGGTGATGCGGCGGGTGCGGTCATTCTTCAGCGTTGTGAGGACACATCAAAAGGGTGTTTCTTTCAAACGATGAGCGCAGATGGCGAGACATGGCCAGCACTGTACATTCCGACTTGTGAAGAAGCCGTCGTAAAAGGTGATGAAGCAACGACTGAGATTGGGATGCTTCGCATGAAGGGCAAAGAAGTATATAAGTTTGCAGTAACAAAGTTTCAAGAAATCACTGAAACCTTACTCAACGAAACAGGACTAACTCCTGAAGATGTTAGCCAATTCATTTGTCACCAGTCCAACATGAGAATCATCGAATCAGCACAAACAAAACTTGGACTTGCTGATGACAAGGTGTATAAAAACATTGACCTCTTTGGAAACAGTTCGGCAGGTGCAGCAGCGCTTTGCTTTGACCAATTGTGGAAAGATGGCAAGATTAAAGACAATGATGTTATTGTGATGCTCGCTTTCGGTGGTGGGCTAACATGGGCAAGTAGTGCTTGGAGAATTTGACATGATGTCAGAACTCGTATTGTTATGTCCTGGCCAGGGGGCGCAAAAAGCAGGAATGGGCAAAGCATGGTTTAATTACTCGGACGCTTCCAAATTAATCTTTGAGAGGGCAGACGAGATTATGGGCGATTCGCTTGGTTTGCCGTTAAGTACCATTTGCTTTGATGATCCAAAAGGTGAAATCAATCAAACAAACATTAGCCAGCCAGCAATTTACACATGTTCCATTGCAGCATGGCATGGACTACTTGCAGAAGGACTTGTTGGTGATATCAAGGCCACTGCTGGCTTATCACTCGGTGAATATTCAGCGTTACATTTAGCAGGGGTTTTCTCATTTGAAGAGGGCCTATCCCTCGTTGCACAGCGAGGTGCACTCATGCAAGATGCTGCTGAAGCACAGCCCAGCACGATGGTTGCAATCATGGGTGATGATAATGCAATTGTCCAAGCTGCACGTGTTTCGTATGGCCAGGGGACTAAAAAGTCCCGAGATGACGCTGGTTTAATTAGGTATTTGATGCGGCATTGGCATTCTACTCCTTTTGAAATGTGTGAAATAAAGTTTCATGT
>CALCNB010000176.1 GCA_937897785.1 uncultured Cellvibrionales bacterium
CTGGAAAAACTCTACGTCTTTCTTACTATGTAATAAGGTCAAACCTCTCTCTCTCTCTCTCTCCTTGTGCCCTTTTTCATTTCTTTCTTGCTTCAACAGCGCACCAAAGAAGATGCTATCGCTGAGGCGCAGGCATTGATTAACGACGAGCCTGACCAAAGCGATTTTTATCTCGCCTTATCTGAATTACACCTATTTACAGGCGATGTTGAGAATGGTCGAAAAGTATTAAATACCTTGATCGACAGAGATCCACGTAGTGTCGGCGCGATCAATGCCCGTAATGTACTGGCCGATACTTTTCTAAAGGAGGAAGATAAAGAATCTGCAATGGGTTTGCTTGATGAGGTGCTTGATATAGAGCCTGAAAATATCACCGCATTATTAAAGCGTGCCCAGATGGTATTGCTGGATGGTCAAGCAAAAGAAGGGATAGCTAACTTACGTGTGGTGCTAAAAAATGAGCCTGATTCTCTACCAGCCTTAAAGCTGTTAGCAGGCGCCCAGGAGTTAGAAGGTAGGCTTGATTTGGCGTTGGATAACATGAAAAAAATCATTGCTCTAGAGGATCCTGTTTTAGAGAGCTTAGCCAATGCTGCTCGTATCGCTTTAGCTCTTGAGCAATATAAAGAAGCTGAAGGTTTTATTCGTGAGGCCTTGAAATTAGATGAAAACAATACCAGCCTAGTATCAAATTTAATTCAATTATTAGTCTTAAAAGAAGATTATGACTCGGCTAAAAAGTTCGCTGATCAATTAATCGCTTCTGATACATCAAAAGCCTTAGGTTATTTTTTAAAGGCTAATTTAGAACTAAGGTTGGAAGAGTTTTCTGCGGCAACAGCCAACCTAAAAAAATCTCTGGAAAATGAGCCGAAAGGTGTTGAATCATTAACCGCTTTATCCAGACTGATTAGCCAGGAGCAAGGGATTGAAAAGGCAGTAAGCTTTGTTGGCGATCACTGTAAGCAATATCCCAAGCAGGCACATTGCCATTATATTTTAGGTTCTCTGTTTGCTCAAAATCAGCAGTTTGATAATGCTATCGAGTCAATTGAGGAGTCCATTACCTTAAATGATCAGTTACAACCGGCGTATCGGCAGTTAGCTAAGATTTATGGTTTTAGGCGAGATATCGATGCTGTCGCCGAGGTCTTAGGTCGAGGTTATGATAAAACTAATGAGCCGTCATTAGCGTTTGACCTCGCTTCTTTTTATTACCAGGTGCAAAATTATCAAGCGGCTAGCGAGATTTATGAGGAATTAATAGAAGAGAATGAGGGTGCATTATCGGCGATTAATAACTTAGCTATGATCTATGCCCAGCAGTTGCGTTCGCCTGAAAACTTGAAAAAAGCGCTGGCCTTAACTGCCGATCTACAAGACGCTGAAAACCCCGCTTTTCTGGACACGGTTGGTTGGGTGTTTTACTTAACGGGTGATTACGAACGAGCCTTAACCTATGTTCAGGCGGCGGTCGATAAAGTTGGTAGTGCCGGGGAACTACAATACCATTTGGGGATGATATTTCTGAAAATGGGCGACATTGAAAACGCTAAGATCCATTTGACGCTTGCCGTTGAAAATAAAAATGCTCGTTATGAAGGCTTGGATATTGCAAAAAGGTCACTGGCTGAACTCCAAGCTGAGGGATGAAAGCGGTGAGTTTCAAAGTATTATCGGTGTTTGGCACTCGTCCTGAAGCAATTAAAATGGCGCCAGTTGTGCTGGCGCTTCAGGCCAGCCAACAAGTCGAGGCAAAGGTATGTGTGACCGCCCAGCATCGTCAAATGTTAGATCAAGTACTGGACCTGTTTAATATCACACCCGATTATGATTTAGACGTGATGCAAGCGAATCAAGATCTTTACGATATTACCTCGCGAATTCTATTGGGTCTGCGAGATGTGTTAAAAGAGTATCAGCCTGACTTGGTTCTCGTTCACGGCGACACAACGACTTGTTTTGCCGTTAGCTTAGCGGCCTTTTATCAGCAGATTCCAGTTGGCCATGTAGAAGCGGGCCTACGAACGGGTGATCTATCAGCGCCATTTCCTGAAGAGGCGAATCGAAGCTTGGTTGGTCGTTTGGCGCAGTATCACTTTGCACCGACTGAATTATCCCGTCAAAACCTATTAAGTGAGTCGATTGATGATCAGCAGATTACCGTTACTGGAAATACGGTCATTGATGCCTTGCTATGGGTTAAACAGCGTTTAGCCTCCTATGATGACTCTGTGTGGCAGTCAGCGATTGGCGGGCCACTTTTTGCTCGTTTGCATAATAACGATACCCCGATGATATTAATTACCGGTCATAGGCGCGAAAACTTTGGTCAGGGTTTTGTTGATTTGTGTTCAGCAATAAAACAGCTGGCCGAAGAGCATAGTGATTGGGAGTTCGTTTATCCAGTTCATTTAAACCCCAATGTACAGCAGCCGGTGTATGATATTCTGGCGGGCTTGGGGAATGTGAGTTTGATCGATCCACAAGATTATTTGCCCTTTACTTGGTTAATGAATCGCAGCGCCTTAATTCTAACCGACTCGGGAGGCATCCAAGAGGAGGCGCCGTCATTGGGTAAGCCAGTGCTGGTGATGCGTGATGTCACTGAGCGGCCAGAGGCTGTTGAAGCAGGTACGGTGCGTTTAGTTGGCACTGACAAGGCTGAAATTATTCAGCACGTTGAAGGCGTTATGCTAGATTCTGCCATCTATCAAGCTATGTCGAAAGCCCATAATCCCTATGGTGATGGCCAGGCGGCCACACGCATCGTAAAAGTCATCGAATCACTCATTAGCCGCTAAATAGACCGCTATCGGCCATTTTCCCATAGTTAATAGAATGGCTTTTATTATTTTCTCTTCAGCAACCGATCTTAAAGTGTTTTTTATCTCGCTTGGCTAGTTACCCAGCCCCAGTGCTGTGAGATAATATCGCTTCAAATTAAGAGGGGGTCATACTGTGGATATCAAGCAATACATGCAGGGCTTAGGTGAGCAAGCCCGCCAAGCCAGTCGCGCCATGTCTGCTGCCGATTCTGGCGCTAAGAATGCCGCTTTATTAGCCATTGCTCAGCGCATTCAGGCTGACCGCGATGCGCTCATGGCAGCCAATGCTGACGATATGGCGGCAGCTCATGCCAACGGTTTAGAGCCGGCATTATTAGATCGCTTAGAGCTCACTCCGGCAAGAATTGAAGCAATGCTCGAAGGTATCGAGCAAGTTGCTGCCTTAGCGGACCCTGTGGGCGCCTTAACCGACCTCGTCGCCAGACCGTCGGGTATTCAAGTGGGGAAAATGCGCGTGCCTTTAGGTGTTATAGGCATCATCTATGAGTCGCGTCCTAATGTGACAGTCGAAGCGGCAAGCTTATGCCTAAAGTCCGGCAACGCGGTTATTTTGCGTGGTGGCTCCGAGGCGCTGCGCTCTAACCGAGCGATTGCCCAGTGCATTTGTGATGGCCTGGCCGATGCACAGTTACCGGCAGCGGCGGTTCAAGTGGTTGAAACCAGTGATCGAGCCGCGGTGGGCGAGTTAATCACTATGCCAGACTATGTCGATGTCATTGTGCCACGCGGTGGAAAAGGATTGATTGAGCGAATCAGTCAAGATGCCCGCGTACCAGTGATTAAACACCTCGATGGCAATTGCCATGTTTACATCGATGACGATGCCGACATTGATATGGCCTTAAACATTGCTGTAAATGCCAAGACCCAGCGTTATGGTACTTGCAATACGGCGGAGTCAGTGTTGGTGGCGAGTGCTATCGCCACTGAAATTTTGCCGCGTCTAGCTTCAACTTTGCATGCCCATCATGTTGAGATGCGCGTCTGCAAGCGCAGTAAATCAATCATCTCTCAGGCCGATAGTGCCTTGCCGTTAGTTGACGCTACCGACAGTGATTGGTATGAAGAGTATTTAGCCCCTATTTTAGCCATTAAAGTGATTGATGGTGTTGAGCAAGCCATCGAGCATATTAATCATTACAGCTCTCAGCACAGTGAGACGATTGTCACCGATCATTATCAGCGCGCAATGGATTTTATTCGGCAGGTTGATTCAAGTTCGGTGATGGTCAATGCATCAACGAGATTTGCCGATGGTTTTGAATATGGCTTAGGTGCTGAAATAGGTATCTCAACCGATAAAATACACGCTCGTGGGCCAGTGGGTCTCGAAGGCTTAACGTCGCAAAAGTTTGTGGTGCTGGGCAGTGGCCAGATTCGAACCTAATGATGCCAGCGCATAGCCATCACACGACTGCAAGTATTAAGCGTATTGGTGTCTTTGGCGGTACTTTTGACCCTGTGCATCTGGGGCATATGGGTTCCGCCAAAGCTTTACTGGCCGCCCAAAATTTAGATCAAATATACTTTATGCCTTGCCAGCAGCATCCGCATGATAAGCAGCCGATGGCAAATGCTGAACAACGCTTGGCTATGTTAAACTTAGCCGTGCAAGGGCAGTCATCTTTTTCTGTTGACGATCGAGAATTGGCTCGCTCAGGTAAGTCATTTACGGTTGATAGCCTGATTGATATTCGCGAAGAGGTTGGCGAGCAAGCGGTACTGATATTTTTATTAGGTAGCGATGCGTTTGCTGAGTTTCATCGTTGGCAGCGTTGGGAAACTATTTTTTCCTTAGCGAACGTCGCAGTGATTGAGCGCGCCAACGCGCAATCAGTTCAGGCAATTGAAACAGTGGGTCTTAAGCAAAAAATTAATCAAGCGGTTGATTTTGTAGATGCACCTTGTGGACAAATGACCATTGCTTCGCTACCGCCATATCCGGTTTCATCAACCTTATTGCGGGAGCAATTATTGCAAGCGTCGGCAAGTTCGTCGCTATTAACTGAGTTTATGTCGCCCCAAGTATTGGATTATATTTACCAGCAACACATATATCGTTAGCGATATGAAATTTAGGAGTTAATAACACTACAGTGAGTAATGAAAAATTAAAAAACACCATTGTTACAGCTTTAGAGGATCTTAAGGCTAACGATATTGCCGTTTTGTCGGTTGCTGAATCTTCAACGGTAACCGATTGGATGGTGATCGCTAGTGGTACCTCAAATCGCCATGTAAAGGCCTTGGCTAATAATGTGGAAGTAGAGGCAAAGCAGAGTGGCTTTAAGTCCCTTGGTGCTGAAGGCAATGATACGGCTGAATGGGTATTGGTTGATTTTGGTGATGTGATTGTCCATGTTATGTTGCCAAGCACACGAGAATTTTACGATTTAGAAAGCTTGTGGACCTTAAAGCCAGTTTAGTTATTTAGGGTAGGCTTCATTATGCAGATATCTATTATTGCTATTGGTAATAAAATGCCTGCTTGGGTCAATGCCAATTGCGATGAATATTTTCGTCGCATGCCAAAGGATTTATCGCTGAAATTAATTGAGTTGCCCGCACAAAAGCGCAGTAAAAACCAATCCATCGATGCTATTCGACGAAAGGAAACTGAGCAGTTACTTGCCGCCGTGCCAGATAGAAATAATATCGTGGTGCTCGATGAGCGAGGTCAGTCCATTAGCACCCGCTTGTTGGCAAAAAAACTTCATGACT
>CALCNB010000177.1 GCA_937897785.1 uncultured Cellvibrionales bacterium
ACCTTTGGCCGCGCGGTTCACGACTCAGAGCAGCCCCGAATTAGAATCGACTACCCATCTCAGTATTGTTGATCAGTTAGGTAATGCAGTGAGCATGACGACCAGTATCGAGACAGCGTTTGGATCGCGATTAATGGTTGGCGGTTTTTTGCTAAATAATCAGCTGACTGATTTTTCTTTTAGGCCTCGTGATGTGAATCAAGAGCGTGTCGCTAATCGCGTCGAAGGTGGCAAGCGACCGCGGAGCTCTATGTCGCCGATGATTGTTTTCGATCAAAATAACCAGCCGATATTAATTATTGGCTCACCCGGCGGTAAGCGCATTATCCCTTATGTTGCAGGGTTTATTTATGAGGTGTTAGCTTTGGGTCGCGCGCCTGAGGCTGCATTACAGCGCCCCCATATTACCAGTATTGGTCGTGGCGTAGAGGTCGAACAGGGCACCTCTGCATCATTAATTGACGGTCTAGCTACGCTGGGACACAAGCCGCAGGTGAAATACCAAACCAGCGGCTTGCACTTAATTTATCGCAACCAAGGTCAATGGCTAGGTTTAGCTGATCCGCGTCGCGAAGGCACAGCTGTTGGCGACTAGGTTTTATTTTTGACAGTGGGGGCAGTAGTAGCTGCTGCGTTGGCCAATTCTTAATGCTTTAATTGGTGTATTGCATTTTCTGCATGGCTGTTGCTCTCTATCATAGACTTTAAGCGTTTGTTGAAAATAACCTGGCTTGCCGTCGCCACCGACAAAATCTTTTAAAGTCGTACCGCCCATTTCAATCGAGGATTTGAGCACCATAATAATGGCCTCGACTAAGGCCTGACACTCTGCTTTAGTGACTTTGCCCGCCGGTCGTGTTGGGCGAATGCCGCTAATGAATAATGCTTCGTTAGCATAGATGTTACCAGCGCCAACGACGATATGGTTATCCATAATGAAATTCTTCACTGCAATTTTCTTTTTTCGCGCACGTTGAAACAAATATTCGCCGTTAAAGCTCTGGTCAAAGGGTTCCGGCCCAAGTTTGCTTAGCAAGGGATGTTCAAACGGCGATGAGCCTAACCATAATACAGAGCCGAATCGGCGAGGATCATTAAAGCGGAGACATTTGCCCGTGGCTAGCTGAAAGTCGACATGATCGTGTTTTTTAATTGCGGTGTTGGCATTAACGATTCTAAGATTTCCTGACATGCCGAGATGGATCATGAAGTAACCGTGATCGAGCTGGAATAAAATATATTTAGCACGACGACTTATTGTTCTGACGATGTGACCATCAACTTTTTGCCGAAAGCCACGATTAATTGGCCAGCGAAAACGAGACTCTCGAATGACGACCCGATTTATTTTTTTGCCAACCAGGTGGTTTTCAATGCCGCGCTTGGTGGTTTCGACTTCGGGTAATTCTGGCATGACCATTTAAACCGTTTTTGTTGAGGCAAAATTATGCGCCCAGAGTGATTATTTAGGCAATAAAAAACCCGCTTAAAGGCGGGTTTTTCGATCAAAATAAATAATTATTTTATCTTCCCTTCCTTGTACATCACATGTTTGCGCACCACAGGGTCGTATTTTTTAACTTCCATTTTTTCAGGCATAGTGCGTTTATTTTTATCAGTGGTGTAAAAGTGGCCAGTACCCGCCGATGAGTTTAATCGAATTTTCTCTCTCATAATGTCAGTCTCTTAGTGCCTGTGCACTTTATCTGATTAGACCAGTTAAACTGATCAATAGTAATTAGTTAAACAGTTTCGCCGCGACCGCGTAGCTCGGCAACAATTGTTTCGATGCCTTTTTTGTCGATAATGCGCATGCCTTTTGACGACACGCGTAAGCTGACAAAACGCTTTTCGCTTTCGAGCCAAAAACGATGACGGTGAAGATTAGGAAGAAATCGGCGTTTAGTGCGATTCTTTGCGT
>CALCNB010000178.1 GCA_937897785.1 uncultured Cellvibrionales bacterium
ATTCTTTGCGTGCGAAACGTTATTGCCCGTTATGGGTCGCTTGCCTGTTACTTGACAAACTTTTGACATCTTGATTCTCCAATGCATTCGCCAATTAATTGAATTTAATCGCTAAGCTGTTGAAAAGTCTTAACAATTAAAGGCAGGCGTTATTTTGTGTTGCACCGTAAAACGTCACAGCTCTACGGCCTAAAAAGAGCGCGACTTTATACCAGAATGACGCCGACAACACAAGGTTTTCATTTTTAACGGTGTTTTAAGGCGCGTAAAAATGGCCGGTTTCAGCCAATGATAGGGTTTTTCCGCCGGCCACGACAATGTGGTCGAGTAGTTCAATATCCACTAAGGCCAATGCCTGGCGCAATTGCAGGGTAATGTCGATGTCGGCTTGGCTGGGGCTGAGTATTCCTGATGGATGGTTATGGGCAACAATTAGCGCAGCTGCGTGGTGATGCAGGCAGGCATTAAGCACCTCTCTAGGGTAGACGCTGGCCTGATTCAAGGTGCCATAAAAGAGCGCTTGGCTGGCAATCACACGGTATTGACTGTCTAAAAATAGCCCCCAAAATACTTCCCTCACTTCAAAGTTGAGTTGGCTAAGCAAGAAAGTCCGTGTGGCGGCGATATTATCGACTGCATGGCGTTTTTTTATTGGGCTGAGTAAGGCGCGATTGGCGAGCGCGATGCCGGCTTGTACCGCAACAAAGTGGCTGAGCCCAAGCCCCTTTATCTGGCTGAAATCTTGATAGCGGGCTTGCCGTAGACCTGCCACTCCGCCACATTCGGCTAATAATTGACGCGCTAAATCAACGGCAGTTTGCTTGGCATAGCCGCTGCGCAGCAAAATAGCTAATAATTCCGCGTCTGACAGGGCTTCAGCGCCTTTAGTTAGCAGCTTTTCACGGGGTCTTTCATCTATCGGCCAGTTTTTGATCGCCATATATTTGCCTTATAAGATTGATAATCATGGTCGCCGATGCGCTATACTCTAACTTTTGAAGGCGCTGTTGCTGGTCGAGAGACAGTTTTGACAGCGGCCACTTCACTTTGTCTCAATGGTCGATACGATATTCCATCATGAAGCAAACTTTGCAGAATAAACGACTTTTACTCGGTATTACCGGTGGTATTGCGGCTTATAAAAGCCCTGAGATAGTCCGCCGTTTGCGCGATGCAGGTGCTGAGGTGCGTGTGGTTATGACGCGAGGAGCGATGGAGTTTATCACCCCACTGACTCTTCAGGCGGTATCGTCAAATCGCGTTCACAGCGACTTGCTTGACGCTGATGCTGAAGCGGCGATGGGACATATTGAGTTGGCTCGATGGGCTGATGCGATCGTCGTTGCGCCGGTCACTGCCGATGCCTTAGCGCGTTTTGCACAAGGACGAGCGGACGATTTATTGACCACTTTGTTGCGGGCCAGTGATGCGCCAGTATTATTAGCGCCAGCGATGAATCAAGCCATGTGGCGCGACGCTGCGACTCAAGAAAACAGCCAGATTTTATCTCAGCGTGGTTACCGCTCAGTAGGCCCTGCCGATGGAGCGCAGGCTTGTGGTGATATTGGCGCCGGACGAATGAGTGAACCTTTAGCGATCGTGGCGGCGGCTAGCGATTTATTTGAACAACAAACACTGACCGGCCAGCATGTGGTGATTACGGCGGGTCCTACCCGTGAAAGAATTGACCCAGTCCGCTATTTAAGTAATTTCTCGACCGGCAAGATGGGCTTTGCACTGGCTGAAGCGGCGGCCGAAGCAGGAGCCAAAGTGACCTTGATCGCTGGCCCTGTGAATTTATCGACGCCTGATCGCGTAGAGCGAATCGATGTCATTTCAGCGGATCAAATGCTAGCCGCAGCCCAGCAATTTGCTGCACCAGCATCAATTTTCATTGCGGCGGCGGCGGTTGCTGATTTTCGACCCTCTGCGGCGGCCGATCAAAAAATAAAGAAAACCAGTGATATCGAGACGATGCAATTAGACTTAGTTAAAAATCCTGATATATTAAAGTCTGTTGCTGAAAGTGACCACTCACTATTTTGTGTGGGGTTCGCGGCTGAAACTGAAAATTTGCTCGCCCATGCGCGGGCAAAATTAGCACGAAAAGCGCTTAATATGATTGTCGTTAATGATGTATCTCGCAGCGATATTGGTTTTGCTGCCGACGATAATGAAGTGGTGGTCATCACACCTAAGGATGTAGTCAAGCTTGAAAAAGCCAATAAACGGCACTTAGCGCGTCGCTTAATTCAACTGATTGCTGGGCAAGTCAGCCAGGCTGGCAATTCTGACAGCGGGTGAGTTGAGTCTGCTGATGACGAACTTTCCGGTCGCTGTGCATGACGACTAACCCCGCTATTTTTAGAGCCTATGATATTCGCGGCCACGCAGATACTGAGCTCAATCACGCCACCATTGATGGGCTTGGCCGTGCCATTGGCACATTGGCTTTACGAGGCGGTCAAACTACTCTGGTTGTCGGTCGTGACGGCCGGCTGTCCTCGCCAAGAATTTATCAACAACTCATCGATGCTTTACAAGCGACAGGTTGCGATGTGATCGGTATTGGCCTGGTTGCCACCCCGATGTTGTATTTTGCAACGCATCACTGCGGCACACAGGCAGGCGTGATGGTGACGGGCAGTCATAATCCCAGCGACATGAATGGCATGAAAATTGTACTTGACGGTCAAGCGCTAAGTGCGTCGTCCATTCAAGCGTTGCGGGTGATGATCGATGAAGATCTCCTAGCAACAGGTGCAGGCCAGCTAAAAACCTGTGACATCAGTGAACAATATATGGCTGCGGTGCAAGCTTCTCTGCCCCCATTACCGCCGTTAAAAGTTGTTCTTGATTGCTGTCATGGTGCAGCAGGCCCAATTGCGGCTCGGTTATACCGTTCAATGGGTTGTGAAGTCGTCACTTTGTATGATTCGGTCGATGGCAATTTTCCAGCCCATTCCCCCGATCCGTTTAAGCCGGGCAGCTTGGACAGCCTTAAACATGCCGTTAAAGCGGTTAATGCTGATCTAGGACTGGCTTTTGATGGCGATGCTGACCGTCTTGTAGCGATTGATGAGTTGGGCAGAAGTCTAGATCCTGATCAGCTAATGATGTTGTTTGTTGAAGCGGTCACTCAAGCTTGGCCCGATACGACCATTGTTTATGATATTAAGTCCAGTCAGCGTCTTGCGGCTTGGATAGAGCGCTGCGGCGCTAGGGGGGTGATCAGTAAAAGTGGTCATTCATTGATTAAACAGCAAATGCGAAGGGAGCAAGCCGCGCTCGGGGGTGAATATACCGGCCATTACTTCTTTGCCCAGGGTTGGTTTGGTTTTGATGATGGCTTGTATGCCGGTCTACGTTTGTTGTCGATACTGGGCGACAAACGCAGCTTAGCCACTTTGCAGTCAGAGTTGCCGGCAATAGGCATAAGCAGTGAGCGGCATATCGCTGTCAGTGATAAGGATAAATTTGCTATCGTGGAGCGTTTTATTAGGGCTTTAGAGGCGAATCCATTAGCCACTGACCAGCGATTGACGCTCGATGGCGTTCGCCTAACGACGCCGACTGGCTGGGGTTTGTTAAGGGCCTCCAACACTTCAGCGACGCTGAATCTGCGGTTTGAAGGCGATAATGAGGCGGCGTTGAGTTCAATAGAACAACGTTTTATGCCAATATTGCAAGCCATCCTTAACGCATAGGCCGAGCAGTGATAAATAATGCCTGCACTAGGCAAATGAGTAGCAGGGAAAGTAAAGGTCGGATATATTAATGCCCATTATTGTAATAGAATTAATCATCGTCACCCTAATATAGTTAACTGAAGAGCGACTCCTCATCTATGTCATTGAATCAGCAAGCTGCTAGCCAAATCGCTGCGGTATTAACCGAGTCTCTGCCTTACATCAAGCGATTTACGGGCAAAACCATCGTGATTAAATACGGTGGTAACGCGATGGTAGAGGATGCCCTAAAGCACAACTTCGCGCGTGATATTGTACTGATGAAGCTGGTTGGCATGAATCCCATTGTTGTTCATGGCGGTGGACCGCAAATTGGTGAGCTTCTCGAGCGATTAAATATCGAGTCAAAATTTGTCAATGGGATGCGGGTCACTGATAACGCGACCATGGATGTGGTTGAAATGGTATTGGGCGGTCAGGTCAATAAACAGATCGTCAGCTTGATCAACCAGCAGGGCGGTCAAGCTATTGGCCTAAGCGGCAAAGATGGCAATTTAATTAAAGCCAGTAAACTTGCGGTTACGCAGAATTCGGCGGCTATGGCTTCGTCAGAAATCATTGATATTGGTCATGTTGGTCAGGTTGATGAAATCAACGTCGACCTGCTGAATAGTTTAACCGCCAATCATCTAATACCCGTCATTGCGCCAATTGGCGTGGGCAGTGACGGCGCCACCTACAATATTAATGCCGACTTGGTCGCTGGTGAATTGGCGGCGGTGATGAGCGCAGAAAAATTAATGTTATTGACTAATGTGCCCGGTTTGCTGGATAAGCAAGACCAAGTGCTCACCGGTCTCACTGCGTCGAGAGTTGATGAGCTGATCGCAGATGGGACGATTACCGGTGGCATGCTGCCTAAAATCAGCTGCGCCCTTGATGCGGTTAAAGGCGGTGCTAAAAGTGCACATATTATTGATGGCACGGTGCCGCATTCAGTCTTGCTCGAGATTTTTACCGATCGTGGCGTCGGCACGCTCATCACTAATGGTTAAACTTAGCCGCGCAGTTTTAAACCTTGGCTACAAGCCCAATACTTATTTCAGTTCTTAACTTTTATCAATTTATTTAAAAAAAGACTTCTCTTAAAAAAGAATTAGGAGTATCTTAGTACCTGAAGGCTATGTGAGCACAAACCAACATAATAAAAAGTGACGCTTAGTATAAAAAAGTGACTCTTAGTTGAGATGCGGCTTAAAGCGCAACTAAAAAGCAACTAAAACGGATAAGTAGAAAAGAATTTTAAGATAAAGAATTAAGTGCGTTTGAAATTGAAATACGATCAATTTCGCCAAGTGCTTAGTAAGCAATAATTTACGCCATTAACCTGCGTAATTAGTGAAACAATTACAGGCTGTATCACTAGGACAAGCAATATTTTCCTGAATGTGCATACCTTACAGCCGATTATCAATCATGCGCGTGGCCGATTATAAGATTGGCCGCCACTACTGAATAAAGCTGGAATACCATGCCTAGAATTGCTCAAAAATACTCCCGACGTCAACAAATCTTAGAAGCGCTTGCGCATATGCTTGAGGTTGCTCCTGGCGAGCGTATTACCACGGCAGGTTTAGCAAAGGCAGTAGGGGTGTCGGAAGCAGCACTGTATCGGCACTTTCCTAGCAAGGCAAAAATGTTTGAGGGCCTGATTGAGTTTGTTGAAGAAGCAATTTTTTCTCGTGTAACGGTTATTTTAACCGAAGAAACTGAGGCGCATCGGCGGCTTGAAAGAATTACCGCCTTATTGCTGGGCTTTGCTGAAAAAAATCCAGGTATTTCACGTATTCTTAATGGTGATGCATTAGCGGGCGAGACCGACCGACTTAGAACCCGCGTTGCCCAGTTTTATGACCGACTAGAGACTCAGCTAAAGCAGGTGGTCCGCGATGCTGAAATAAATGAAGGGATTCGCCCCGTTGTCACTGCAGCAAGCGCGGTTAATTTAGTGCTTTCAGCTGTAGAAGGTCGGATTGGACAATATGTGCGCAGTGAGTTTAAGCGCGCACCGACCGAACTTTGGCCTGAACAGTGGCAGTTATTAATCGGCCATTTTTTCCGGGAAAGCGTTGCCCAGCCGCCACAGCACTCATTAGCGCGTCAAAACGCAGAACCCATCACCGCGTCCACGAATGCCTCTGATGATGCTCTAGCTCAAGGCGTCGGTTAATCAGCGCGACGGTCTATTAGCGATCACTCGTGGATGCTCCGTAACGCTGCCAATAGGCCTCCATTTCTGCCAGCACCTCGGTGCTTATTAGTGCTTCACCGGTAGACCCATCTCGGTCCAAAAACTGCAGTAAATCTTCAATCGTGACGATACTTAGGACAGGCAATTGATGATCACGACTAAAACTTTGGCTGGCAGATAAATCGTCCGCTATTTTTTCACAGCGATCTAAGCCAATCACCACGCCAGCGGCGCTGGCCTGTTTGAAGCTACTAAGCAAGCTGAGTACGTCGCGAATAGCGGTGCCAGCAGTGATGACGTCGTCAACAATTAATACTTGACCGGAAAGCTCAGCGCCAACAATATTACCGCCTTCGCCGTGCGCTTTGGCTTCTTTGCGATTAAAGGCATAAGGGACATTGATACCGTGATCGATAGCCAGTGCCGCTGCAGTGACAGCGACAAGCGGAATTCCTTTATAGGCTGGACCAAATAACATATCAAAAGACAGGCCTGAGGAAACAATTTTTGCCGCATAGCATTTACCTAACATGGCAAGCGCCTGACCATTGTCAAATTTCCCTGCGTTAAAAAAATAAGGACTGTTACGACCGGATTTTAGCGTAAAGCTACCAAAACACAGGGCATTGGCTTCAATCGCCAGTTGGATAAAGTCACGTTGAAATACATGCATAGGATATTTTAGCCTGCCAATAGCAATTAAATTAAGTTAACGGTTGGTTGGTTATTATAGGTCTAAATACCGCATGATACTAATACACAAAAATTGACTTAATACTGGCCAAGTTGTCTGTTTAGATTGTAAAATGCCATCCTAATAACATCGTTAGTTCGCTCTAATAATAACTTTATAAGTAACCGGCCGTGTTAAAAATCATCTAGAGAAGAACCGGTACTTATGAAACAGCTTTTTCAAGGAAAGACGAATGCGTGTCATTAGTTTTTGTGCTGATGGCATTGAGCGCGCGGCAGATTTAGGTTTTTATTCGTGGCTAGACGATCAAGATGCCGATATTGTTTGTCTTCAAGGCATTGAAGCGCAAGAACACTTATTGCCTAACGAGCCTTACTTTCCCATTGCGTATAACCCGTATTTTTTTGATAACCAAGAGGCGACCAATGGTGTTGCCATCTATTGTCGCGAGCTGCCAAAAGCCATTATGACGGGTTTAGGTTTTACGGATTTTGATCATGAAGCTCGTTACATCCAAGCCGATTTTGAGCATATTAGTTTTGGTTCTTTGCTAGCGCCTCTGGCATCATCAGATGACCAATTGAGCATCGACCGCAAGCATCAATTTTTTTATCAGTTACATGAGCACTTATCGAAAATTAAACACAAACGTCGCGAGTTTATTATTAGTGGTTGTTTTTATATTGCCCATCAACCTCGGGACGTACAATTAGCGGAGCAGCACCATCAACAGCTAGGTTTTACTGATAAAGAGCGCGGCTGGTTAGATAAGATGTTGATTGACTTAGGATATGTCGATGCCTTTCGTGCAGCTATTAGTGACGATGACGAATTCACTTGGTGGCCCGATGGCCAGCGCGGCGAAAACGGCTGGCGAGTTGATTTTCAAATTGCTTCAGAGGGGCTTAGAAAAAAAGTAGAGTATGGATCCATCTTAACGACTAAACAGTTTTCTAACCATGCCCCATTAATCGTTGATTACGATTACGAGATTAATGCCGAAGATAAACTGCCAATTTACTAGTCAGAGCCTGATAGCGCACTTTTTTGAGCGGCAATCAGTGTTGTAATACCCTGTTCAGCCAGTGCTAGCATGTCACCCAATTCAGATTTTGAAAACGGCGCTTCCTCTGCTGTGCCTTGAAGTTCAATGAATTGTCCCCCTTCGGCCATTACCACGTTCATATCTGTTTCAGCATTTGAGTCTTCGGGGTAGTCAAGGTCGAGCACTGCTTCACCTTGGTAGATACCAACGGATATTGCAGCGACCATCGTTTTGAGTGGCGAGCTTTCGATCCAGTTCTTATCTAGCATAAACTGGAAGGCATCAATTAAGGCAACACAGGCGCCAGTAATGGACGCAGTGCGCGTGCCGCCATCGGCTTGAAGGACGTCGCAGTCGATCGTGATAGTGAATTCACCCATGGCGTCTAAGTCGACAGCTGAACGTAAGGAACGACCAATCAAACGCTGAATCTCAAGCGTTCGCCCGCCTTGCTTACCTCGTGAGGCTTCGCGGTTCATTCGATCGTGGGTTGATCGAGGCAGCATGCCGTATTCGGCGGTTATCCAGCCTCGACCTTCTCCTTTCATAAACCGAGGCACACCTTTACTGACCGATGCTGTACATAGCACTCGGGTATCGCCAAACTCGGCAATCACCGATCCTTCAGCGTGTTTAGTCGCTGCTCGAATGAATGAAATGGGACGTAATTCAGCATTATTGCGGCCGCTGGGTCTTTGCATGAAACAGTATCCTTTGGTGTTGGTTTGATTATGTAAGTGCGTCGAGCGAATTCAGCTGGCTATTATACACATCGCAGGGTGAATACGCCGTTATTGTTAAAAACGCATTTATTTATTTATCGACGCTCGTTTGCCTTGTCGCTTGCGGTTACAATAGTGGCCTGCAAGGAACTATTGCACGGATCACGGTTGAGCGAACCGATGATGACATCCAGTTGATTGCTAAGAAGGTACTCAGTATGACCGATCACGCTCCTTTATACCCAACCAATAGCATGACGGCTTTTGCTCGCGTGCAAGGCAGCCATGAGATAGGCGATTTTGTTTGGGAGTTGCGCAGTGTTAACCACCGCTATGTGGAAGTTCAATTTAAACTGCCGGAGAAATTTAAAAGCATCGAGCCTGTATTGCGCGAAAGAATTCGGCTAGCCGTTGCTCGCGGTAAAATTGAATGCCACTTACATTTTAAGCCGAGCGAGGCGGAGCAGAGTTTCGTCATTAATCAAGCTAAGGTTGATGCGCTTTTGCTCGCGGCGCAAAGCTTGAAGGACCAAGATAATCGCTTAGAGCCGTTAAGTAGCCACCAAATTTTACAGTGGCCCGGCGTGTTACAAGCCAGTGAAATGAATATTGAGTTGATCACCGAGGCTTTACTACTGAGCTTTAATGAGGCGGTGGCGCAGTTAACCGAGGCCCGCCATAGCGAAGGGCAACGGATGGCGGCCACTATCATTACTCGACTGGACCAGATTGACGAGCTAGTCGCCGATATAAAGCAGACGTTACCTAGCATTTTAGCCGAACATCAACAGCGCTTAGAAGAAAAGCTAGCTAGCCTCGCTATTGAGGTTGATCAGGAGCGCGTTGCACAAGAGATCGTGATGTTAGCGCAAAAAGTCGACATTGCCGAAGAGATTGACCGATTAACCGCGCATACCGACGAAGTTCGCGCCACACTGGCTAAGACGGAACCCTGTGGTCGACGACTCGATTTTCTCATGCAAGAGTTGAACCGTGAAGCGAATACCTTAGGCTCAAAATCGATTGCGACGCAAAGCACTCAGGGCGCTGTTAATTTAAAGGTGCTGATCGAACAAATGCGCGAGCAGGTACAGAATATTGAATAATCGATCCGGCATTTTACATTTATGGCCTTGCCCTTTACGATATAAGCCAGTCATCACTGGGACAGGTTAAAGGCTATGGCATCGGTTAGGGGACAATTATTCACGGTATCTGCGCCATCCGGTGCGGGTAAGACCAGCTTGGTCGATGCGCTATTAGCGGCCGATCAACGGCTTAAAGTTTCGGTCTCGCACACGACTCGGCCCATGAGGCCCGGCGAGGGAGACGGGATTAATTAT
>CALCNB010000179.1 GCA_937897785.1 uncultured Cellvibrionales bacterium
CAGCAGCGCACCCAGCAACAACGTGTCCCTCAGCGCAACAGCCACCGCTTCACCACGCAGTACCTGTGCTGGCATGACACCGGTAAAATCGACATTCGCAGCGCGCTTGGTCAGATCAATCAACACATTGTCCGAGATCGCGCCATCGCCAATGGCGGTGCGCTCCACCAGCGCCAGCACCGGCACGCCCGCCTCACTGGCCACCACAACGAAGCTCTCTGCTACGCCGGCGTCAGCGACAAAATGCTTACTGCCCACCAGTTTACCGGCGGCATCAAGCGTCACGCCCATATTGGCGGCACCCCAGTCAGCATGGTCAAGAAATGCCGCCCTCACAGATGGATGCAATGATTCGCCGCTTAGCACGTGTGCCTAGCCAACGAAAAACTTGCTACAGCGAAGCGCCGCAAGCGCAGGTCAATGCGTCTTATTCTGCTGCTGAGTTGACAGAAACCATTAATGATCCGCCAGGAAAGATTAAATCGCAGGGCGATCTGAATCGCCCTGGCTTAGATGACGAGGATATTTTGCTGTCAGTGAAGTAAGTTTTTTGTATTAAACCAAAACTAGATTATCGCGATGTATTATTTCTTCATCACCACCATAGCCTAACAGTTCGCTGAGTTGATCACTGGCTTGGCCGATAATTTTATTAGCTTCTTGGCTGGTGTAGTTTGTTAAACCGCGCGCCACTTCTCGCCCGTCAGTGCTAACACAGCTAACCAAATCACCTCTAGAAAACTCTCCGTTGACTGCAGTTACACCGATCGGTAATAAGCTGCTGCCTGATTCTAACAGTTTCTTTTCTGCGCCTTGATCAATAATCAATTGCCCACAGCTTGCCACACTGCCTGAAAGCCACTGTTTTCGTTGGCTAATAGGGCTATCTGCACTGCTTAGCCGTGTGCCAAGAGGTTCATTAGCAGCCAATCGAGTAATGACATTATTGGTTAATCCATCAGTAATAACGGTGTCTGCACCTGAGCGGGCCGCTAAACGCGCGGCTTTTATTTTAGTGCTCATGCCGCCGCGACCTAGATTACCGCTGCTACCACTTGCGACTGTATCGAGTGTCTTGTCATTCACATCACACGCTTGAATCAATGTGGCGTCACGATGCTTCCTAGGATCTTTGGTAAACACGCCTTGCTGATCAGTTAGAATTAATAAGCGATCAGCGTCGACCAAATTGGCAACCTGGCCGGCTAGGGTGTCATTGTCGCCAAAACGGATTTCATCGGTTGCTACAGTATCATTCTCATTGACGATAGGAATAACATTGGACTCGAGTAGACTTTGCAGTGTTTGTCTGGCATTAAGGTAGCGAGTGCGAGAAGATAAGTCGTCGTGCACTAATAAAATTTGCGCGGTTAGTAAATCAAACTTTTTAAAGCGTGTTTCATAGGCTTGAATTAAGCCAGCTTGGCCGATCGCTGCAGCAGCTTGTAGTTGATGAAGCGCGGTAGGACGTTGTTGAAGGCCTAGCCGAGTTATGCCTTCAGCAACCGAGCCTGAAGAGACAATGACGATGTCATAGTTCATAGCTTTTAATTTAGCGATCTGATCGACCCAGTGATCGAGAGCGTCCACTGCTAAACCTTGACCATTACCTGTCAGCAGTGCGCTGCCAATCTTAATGACCCAGCAGGTTTTTTTGTCTGTAATTGTTGATGTCATGGTCTGGCTCATTTCACGATCAGAGGTTAATTTTATGCTTCACTACGCAAGCTCACCGTGTTTATTCCTTAGTGTATTCAACTTCTACGTCGCTGTCATCATCGTCGATTGGGTCGGCTAATGAAGCGCCTGTTCGCCGTTGTTCTGCTCGTCTTTCAGCCAGTTCGGCAATACTGTTTCGACCTTCTTGTTGCATGGCTTGTTGTATTTCGAGCTCTTTCAATGAGTTTTCCGG
Organism: uncultured Cellvibrionales bacterium; assembly: GCA_937897785.1. Classification (GTDB taxonomy): domain Bacteria; phylum Pseudomonadota; class Gammaproteobacteria; order Pseudomonadales; family UBA7434; genus UBA7434. The sequence continues at coordinate 1,913 of CALCNB010000179.1, forward strand.
TTCGTCTTGCTCGTCTTGCCATAGCTGTTCTAGGCTTTTCATGATGTCGCCAGTTAGCTCTTTGAGACCGCGTTTGGCAACCGTTGAAATGGCATATACGCGGTTGTATTGCGGCAGCTCAATCGCTACTCTGGCCAATAAATCAGACAGTTGTTGTTCGCTTAGTAAGTCAATCTTATTGAGCACTAGCCAACGCGGTCTATTTGCTAGTGATTGACTAAAAGCTGCGAGCTCATCGTCTAATAGATCAACGGCATCGATAGGGTCTGCTGTGTCGAGTGGCATAACATCAACTAAATGCAGCAGTAAACGGGTGCGCGTTAAATGTTTTAAAACCCGAATACCTAACCCCGCCCCTTCGGCGGCACCAGGGATCAAACCTGGGATGTCGGCCATAACAAAACTGCGATAGGCTTCAAGGCTAACGACACCTAAATTTGGCACTAAAGTCGTAAATGGGTAATTAGCTATTTTGGGTTTAGCGGCTGAAATGACAGACAATAAAGTGGATTTTCCAGCATTAGGAAAACCTACCAAACCAACATCTGCTAGAACTTTAAGCTCTAATATATTCCATCCTTCCTCACCTTCTGTTCCTGGCTGAGCATAACGCGGTGTTTGACGCACAGAGTTTTTAAACCAAGAATTTCCTCGACCTCCAAGGCCACCTTTACGTAAAATGACTTCTTCGCCATGTTCTGTAATTTCGAATAACTCTTCACCTGTTTCTGCATCTTTTGCTACAGTACCGAGCGGCACGTCAACGAATTGGTCTTCACCATCGTCTCCAAAACTGTTATTAGAAGAACCGTTACCACCTCTTCCAGCCTTAATATGTCTTTTGTATTTAAGGTGGAG
>CALCNB010000180.1 GCA_937897785.1 uncultured Cellvibrionales bacterium
GATGGTATCGTTTTAGGAAGGATTCTATCGTATTATGGTATTGACAATTAAATCGCTGATCAAAATTACTTTTGGCATCAATCGCATCAATACACTCAGACTGAGCGATAACAAAAAGACATTGATCCGACTGCATATCGATCTCATCGTTAGCGACGTGAAATAATGAGCCAGACAGAGTCTTATTAATAGATTGCATAACTAATCAACAACAAATAAACGTGTGAAATTAGCTACCTGAAGGATTTTTTTGACATCATCATTGCAATTATTAATTTTTATTTCAGCGGCATCACCGCCTGCGTAGTCGCGCAGCAGTAATAACATACCTAAAGCAGAGCTATCAAGGTAGGTTGCCTGCGACATATCAACTGAGAAATTTTTCGGTTGCACGCCAACATCCTCATAGGCACTTCGAAAATCGATATGCGCGTTAAAGTCAAACCGACCTTCAACATTGATGACAAGTTCATTATTATTTGAAAGAGACGAAGATATCATACGCCAACCATTCATTTTATAGATCTAAGAAAGCCGATCACTTAGCCTTAAGCAATCGCCAATGAAATCACTAGAACAATTAGCTTAGCAATTGAAAGGTCACGAACAAGATAGGGTGGTGAAAAATGAGGGCTAATGAAAGAAATTCATCTAGGAAACCAGAAAAATGTGGCGCCGGTCACAATTTATCATCGCTTTTACACGAATGCCTTGCTGACCAAATATTCAAATTTTCCTGATCATGCTTTTTATCCTGCTTAAGCTGCTGTTCGCGCCGCGCCAAATATTCAAGCTCTTGCCAGCGCCGTTCTTTAGCATAACTGTGGGACCAAGCAGAGCGACTGTCTGACGCTACCTGCTCAGCAGTTGCAAGCTGGCGCTGCTGGGCGCCAACAGCATAATTAAGATCAGCCATAAAACGACTATTATTTTTCAGGGCACTCACACTAATTGGAGCTTGGGTCGCGGCATCTATCGACTGTTTATTAAAGTATTCATCTTGATAAGATTGCAACTGTAAGTGAGCCAACTGTTGCTTTTGTAATAGTTGCTGACGCAACTGAAGGTCCGCTAAGTTTGACTGCGTCTTTAAAGCCGCGAGTCGTGCCAGCAAATTTAACCGCAACGCTTTGTGCTTAGACATTGTTCGCCACCACTGGATCGATGTGCGAGGAAGACGATTCAGAAACAAAAGAAGCATCCTCATGTTGCCCTTCATCAACATAGCCATCTGAAGCGTCGGCTAAAATAGCGGTTAGCGCACTAACACTCTGATCAAAGCTCACGCTTTCATCATGTGACTGAGTTAAAAACGCTTCAATGGCAGGCTGACAACTCACCGCTAAATCAGTTATTTTATCAGCACCGATAACATAAGCGCCAACATTAATGAGGTCCCTACTCTGTTGATAGCGCGCATATAACTGCTTCACTTTTAATGCTGAGCGTAGATGTGACTGATCAACAACTGCTGCCATAGACCGACTCACCGAGGCCTGTATATCAACCGCAGGATAAATAGCTTGCTCAGCTATCTCGCGAGATAAAACAATATGACCATCAAGAATGGCACGTGCAGAGTCGGCAATTGGGTCGTTCAAATCATCGCCCTCTACTAAAACAGTATAAATTGCCGTGACAGATACACCATTGCCCGAGCCATTTCCTGCCCGCTCAACCAATTGAGGCAAACGAGAAAAAACAGAGGGAGGATAACCCTTAGTAGCGGGCGGTTCGCCAGTTGCCAGTGCAATTTCACGCTGAGCTTGCGCATAGCGAGTTAACGAATCAATCAGCAACAGCACCTTCATACCTTTGTCGCGGAAGTACTCAGCAATCGTTACCGCAGTTTCACATCCTTTCAATCGCATAAGCGGCGAAGTATCGGCTGGCGCGGCAACGACAACCGCGCGCTGGCGTTCTTCTTCAGTAAGGATATCGTGGATAAATTCTTTTACCTCGCGGCCCCGTTCACCCACCAGACCAACCACCACCACATCGGCTTTGGCACCGCGGGTCATCATACCCAAGAGTACGCTTTTACCCACACCACTGCCAGCAAACAATCCCATACGCTGCCCTACCCCTACGGTAGTGATGGCATTGATTGCACGCACACCCACATCCATGGGTTCGGCGATAGTTCGCCGGGCCAGCGGATTAATTGGCGGTTTGGTGGTAGGCACCCGTTCAGTGGACTCAATGGGGCCAAGCCCGTCAAGCGGCAGGCCGTTGCCGTCCACCACTCTGCCAAGCATTCCTAACCCCACGGATAACCCGCTGTCCCGGTTAAGCGGTAACACTCGTGAGCCGGGTACTATACCGCGCACCGCTTCGGTGGGCATTAAGTAGGTAATGTGATCGCCGAAGCCAACCACCTCTGCTTCGATTTCGCCGTCGATGGTTTGCACCATACACTGGCTCCCGACGGGTAATTGACAGCCTACTGCCTCAAGCGTGAGGCCAATACCGCGAATAAGCTTACCGGCTGCGACAACCGGTGGTGATGGCACCTGTTTCTGAAGTTGTTGCAGATGGGATACCAGGCTAACTGTCATCAGATAAGCCCTGCTCTAACAGGAATTTATCCAGCACATTGCGACTACGCCTTTCAATGGAAAGGTCTACCGCGTTGTGCTGGGTAACAATATCGCAACCGCCAACAAGTTCACCTGCAACCCAAAGCTGAGGGAAAGTTGGCCAATTTCCGTACTTAGGAAGATTGGCTCTAATTTCAGGGTTTGAAAGCACATCAACAAAGGCAA
>CALCNB010000181.1 GCA_937897785.1 uncultured Cellvibrionales bacterium
TCACTGCGAGAAGTTACGCGAGTCAGCGCTACATGGGGATGCGCCAATAATAAACGCAATAATTCTGAGCCGGTATAACCTGTCGCGCCAATCACACCCACTCGAATGGTTGGGTTTGTTGTATTCACTGTTTTATCCTTTTTTCGAAGTCTGCAGCCAAAGTCGTATCATGCCAAGCTTACTGTTGCACCAATTATGTACAAAAATTATACATTTATAACTGAGCGGGCATCATAATGACTCCCAGAGGATGAATAGTAAAAGTCCAGAGAGTAAAACAAAAGTGCATTCTTTGCATTAGCATGACAAGATGCTATCTAATACCATAAACAACCGGCACAAACGGCAATTAAACTGATGAAAAACCATCAACGGTGCACATTTAGACAATCTGTGAGAAATTAAGCGATGTTGTGGATCAAAGCCTTGCACATTATTTTTGTCATCTGCTGGTTTGCCGGTATTTTTTACCTACCTCGCCTATTTGTTTATCATGCTATGTCGTCCGAAGACAATGTCAGGGCACAACTATTAGTTATGGAGCAAAAACTCTACCGTTTCATTACCCCTTTTTCGTATTTAGCCATTGGCTTTGGCGTTTGGCTAGCCAGCTATAATCTCGACTATTACCTTGCACAACCTTGGTTTTGGGCTAAATTGGCTTTCGTAGTCTGCCTGTTGGCCTACCATATTCAATGTGGCCGTTACATTCGACGCTTTGCGACTGGCGAACAACCCCATAGCCACAGCTTTTACCGCTGGTTTAATGAAGCGCCCGTGATTGCATTATTTGCGATTGTTATCTTAGTCGTCATTAGACCATTTAGCCTCTAGGTTGCATTATGACACGGTCACGAAAATCCAATTACAATGTAATGTCAACCACCGCGCTGGCAAAGCACTTCGATATTCCTAGTCAATCGTTATTTAACTTTCTGACTGAAAAATCATGGATAGAAAAAATAGACAAGAATTGGCGCCTAACCGGCAAAGGCGAATTTGAGGGCGGTGAGTACATTCAAAGTCAAAAGTTTGGTGAGTATATCGGCTGGCCAAAAAGCATTATTGAACACGCTATTTTTCAGGAGTTACTAGAGATCCCACTCAATGTCGAAGCCTTGGGTAAACGCTTCGATATTGGCAGTCATCGCTTCAACGCACTACTGGCGGAGTTAGGCTGGCAGAGCCGCTTTCATAAGGGTTGGACAATTACGTCCTTGGGTAAAAATTTAGGCGGTATCGAAAAAGAACACCCCGAGTCTGGCGTACCTTACACAGTCTGGCCCAGAGATATACTGAACCAACCGGGTTTAGAATACGCGCTAGAACAATTGAGCGGCAGCGAACAGCCAATCGACAGATCAGTAAATGCCAAAGATAACTCATCAAATCATGAACAACAAACCGCCTTAAATTTTTCAAAAAAATTAAATTGGTCTGGCCGTGATGGTCACCCTACGACTAATCAACAGCACAACCAAGTCTGTAACTGGCTTTATCTAATGAGTGTTGTTCATGCCTACCGCTGGCCCTTGGCTGACCAAGCGATGGGCTGTTGCGACTTTTATCTACCACAAGCTAACTTACACATTGAATGCTGGCAACTGCATGAAGAAGCCGCATCAATCAGTCAAAAACTTCTGCGAATCGACCACTATAAAAAACAGCAGTTGGCCTTTTTGGAGCTAAAAAGTGAAGATCTGAACCGACTTGATAATGTATTGCCCAAATTATTATTAAAGCATGGCATCACGGTGTACTGATAACGCAGTAAGCACGGAAATAAAAACTAAGAAAAAGAGTTTCGAGCTAATAGCGTTGTTCTAGATCAACCAAACCTTGCAGCGGTTGGCCCTCGAGGTAGGCACGGATATTTTCAACAAACGGCAGAGTTAAGCGCTCCAATATTTGCGGCGCACTCCATGAGATATGCGGAGATAATCGCACCGATTCATGCTGATACAACCAATGTCCCGCGGGTAAAGGTTCGGGGTCAACTACGTCAAGCGAGGCTAAGCTAAGCTGCCCATTATCTAAAGCTTCTCGCAACGCCTGTTGATCAATGAGTGAACCTCGAGCCACATTTATCAGGTGCGCGCCCTGCTTGCAGTCGGTCAGCGACGCCTGATTAATAATATGATGTGTAGCGGCTGTAGCAGGTGCTGCTAACACCACATGATCAGCGTCTGGCAAGAGTGCCGATAAGTCACTCACTGCCTTAACGCCTTCAGGCCACTCATTCCGAGGTCGACGAGCAAGTACTTTTACTTGCATACCAAAGGCCAGTGCCCGCTCTGCCACCAAGCGACCGATAGAACCAAACCCCAGTAACGCCAAAGTCTTGCCGCCAGTTTGCGCCAATTCCGCGCTATGCCATTGCTCTGGTGGCTGCGAGACCCAAGCAGCAGGCAGATTTTTATCGGCCGTCAGTATCATGGCCATCACCCATTCAGCGATGGGCAAAGAATGGGCGCCTCGAGAACAAGTTAACAATCGATCGCCGACCAAATCAAACGGGAAGTAATCCACCCCAGTACCCAATACATGCAACCACTTGAGCGCTGAACTAGGGTTGCTTTTATCACTCAAAAAAGCCGCTAACTGTTGATTTTCTTCAACCCCCAAGGTGAGTAATACCTCGGGATTAACGGTGGCTGGAATCGCTTCATTCGGTGGCAACACAATCAGCTCAATCGATTGACTCAATTGCTGAATTTGCGACTCTAACTCTGGCGATTGGAACGGAATAACAATTTGCATTAAGTATTTATCCTAAAAAAATCAATTTTTACCTTTACTAGCTGCGGCCTAGACGCTCGCGATTTTTCTCTTTTAAGCGTTCACTTTTTTTAAGCAGAACGTATAAAGCACCGGTACCACCGTGGTGTTTTTGAGCGCTATGGTAGGCCATTACTTGCGGAATCTCTTTTAACCATTTCGCAGCATAACTTTTTAACTTAGCCTGCTGATTAATATTTCGTTCACCTTTACCATGCAAGATTAACAAACAGCGGGCGTCGCAAGCAGTGGCCTCGCTAATAAAACTAAACACTTCTTGCCGCGCTTCAACTACCGTTCGTCGATGTAAGTCTAAACGGCCATCAATACTGTATTTACCAAGGCGGAACTTTTTAAATACGCCATCTTGAATACCAGCCCGCTTAAAACTCAAAATATCTAATGGTTTCACCATATCAACATAGTCATCAGAAACAGATCCGATAGAATTATTGTCAATATCCGATTGATGATCGCCAACCGCAGCTTGACGCTGGTAAGCCTTTGAAGCAGAACTGACCGATTTTTTTAACTTGGCACGGTCAACTGGCTTTAGCGGCTTAACACCGTCGAGATGTTGGCTAAATAAATTATCATCGTCCACAATAACACCCTTGGTCGGCCGCAATAGCCGTATTTTTACTTTCTCTAATAGAACTAGTCTTTACCCATAAGGCTAGTTACCGCTACACTTTGATAGAAAAGCGTTTGTCAATTGAGCATTTATAACCCTACATCAAATAAGGTAATTTAAACAAGCTATGAACATATTGATACTTCAACATGTTCCTTTCGAAGGACCGGCTGTGATTCGCACATGGGCGACAAGCAATAACCATCAACTTCGCTGCATCGATGTCAGTCAAACCCTAGAACTGCCATCGATTAACAGTTTTGATTGCTTAATTATCATGGGCGGACCCATGAGCGTCAATGACCAATTAACATGGATGCAAGGTGAAATGGATCTTATTCGAGCGGCTGTTAATGCTAAGCGTTATGTGATTGGAATTTGCTTAGGTGCGCAATTGATTGCCGCCTCGCTAGCGGCTAGCATCACTGCAAATCAACACCGAGAAATTGGTTGGTTTGAGGCTGTCTATCACTTGTCGCCTGAACAAGAAAGAACCCATCGACATTGGTCGAGCGGTATATTCCCGCTACAATTCACAGCTCTGCATTGGCATGGCGATCGCTTCGAAATCCCGCCTCAAGCGACAGCAATCATTAGCTCGAAAGCTTGCGATAACCAAGCCTTCATTGTTGGTGAGCACACCCTTGCGCTTCAGTTTCATTTAGAGTTTGATCGTGCAACCGCCGCAAGAGTCGCTCAAGCCTGCCAAAATGAACTTTTAGAAGGTGGTCAATACGTACAAACTGAGCAGCAAATACTAAGCAATGAGCAGGCATTTAATGATGCCAACGGATTATTATTTTTATTGCTCGACGCTATGGCTAAGCATTTTCTAGCAAGCCATTAAAAAACTTCATCCGGCCGAATATTAAATCGACGGAAAGATTCAGAATCTACATCCTGATAACGTTCAGGGTCTTTTGCCTTCAACTGGTTAAGTTGCGCCTTTAATTCAGCGGTAATATCTTGCCGAATCACAATTTCAACACGCCGATTGGCCGCTCGCGAGTCTGGATCAATATTTTCCTTTAAGGGATTATTGTCAGCGAAACCGCTGACAATAAATCGTCTCGAATCCAGCACACCCTCACTCAACAGCGCATGCGCTACACTCACAGCGCGGGCACTAGAAAGCTCCCAGTTCGAACGAAAGCGAGCGGTTGAAATCGCAATATCATCTGAGTGGCCTTGAACATGAATATTACCCGGTTTATCGATCAATACATCACGCACATCATAAAGCACCTGATTAAATCCAGGCTGTAAACTCGCAGAGCCCGAGGCAAAAGAACCCTGCTCCTTAATTCTAACTGTAATCTCTCGGCCCTGCGTTTCTATTTCTACTTCACCTTTCGCGATTTGTTCTGACAAGGCATTCGCCAACTCGACGGCATCCTCTCGGGTTTGCAAGACCAATCTCTCAAATTGTTGACGCAGTGCATCCGTGTTATCAAGCTCGGCAGATTCACTTAAGCGCATCGAGTCAACCGGTAAATTTTTTAATACCTGATCAACGCTTTGTTGCGTAACCGTATTGATCACTGTTGGCTCGGTACGGCCTGGGCTAAACTCTTGCGCAATAATACTAGTACCTAAAGGAATTTGATCAGCTTCTACCACGCGTTGAACACCAAAGGCCATGCGCATCGAGCCCGCTAACTGTTTAAATTTAATGGCATCGATCTCGGCAAAAGAAAGCAATAACACAAAGAAACACATCAATAACGCCATTAAATCGGCAAAGGTACCCATATAAGCTGGTAAGCCCTCGGGTGGACACTCACATTCTTCTTTATCTAATGGCATTTTTTATGTCCCCCAGTCAAAATCTGGGCATTGACTAAACAGCCAACTCACGTTTATTGGCCGGTAGATAATTACGTAGCATCGAGTCGATGATTCGCGGGTTCTGGCCGGCTTGAATACCCATCAAAGCGTCAATAATCATATGCTTTATTCGGCCCTCCTCATTTTTACGTAAGGTCACTTTGTCAGCAATCGGCAAGGCAATCATATGCGCAATCATTGCGCCGTAAAGCGTTGTCAGTAATGCGATCGCCATGGCGGGCCCAATTGATGAGGGGTCGGACATATTTGCCAGCATTGCTACTAAACCGATTAAGGTGCCGACCATACCCATAGCGGGAGCAGTGTCACCAATCTTTTGCCAAATCGCTGAGCCAATCTCATGCCGTTTGGTGGTTTCATGCAAATCTTTAAGCAACAGGTTTCTTACAATGTCAGCATCGTGACCGTCAACCAAAAGTTCAATACCCTTGCGTAAAAAAGGATGGCTTAACTCTTTATTTTCCAGTGCCAGTAGGCCATTTTTACGCGCAACATCAGCCAACTCAACCACTTCATCTATCAATTCCACAGGATCG
>CALCNB010000182.1 GCA_937897785.1 uncultured Cellvibrionales bacterium
CAATTTGCTCACTACAAGGCCCAAGATACACTCGCTGCCGGGCCTTGGGGAATACAGCAGCCAAAAAATTTAGCGTTTATCAACGATGATGCGATTGACCTTGTGTTAGTGCCTCTGGTCGGTTTTGATCAGCAAGGCAATCGCTTAGGCCGTGGAGGTGGATTTTATGATCGCTTCTTAAGCCGTTGCACTAGCGCTACTACCGTCGGCCTCGCTCATGATTTTCAACATATTCAAAATTTACCCGCCGCTAATTGGGACATTGCATTAGATTTTATCGCCACTCCAAGCACAGCCTATCACTGCAGCGGATAATTAATCCCCAGACGTATTCAGCATGCATCTTTTATCGTATTGACTAGGCGATTAGTTTAACCATAAATACCCACCGCGATGATTTCAACTTAAGCACAAACAGGCTATCATGGAGGCTATAAAATTGAGCGCAAATAGCGCATAATACTCACTGCTAGATCGATCTATTCTGAACGACTGTCGAGGAAATACATGGCCTTATCTGAGCAAGATCAACTCAAATACAATGCGGCTGAAGCGGCTTTAAACAGGATTAAACCCTTACTCGAAGACCATAGCATCGTCGGTGTTGGCACGGGCTCAACGGTTAACTTTTTTATTGACTTATTGGCCTCAGTAAAAAGCTATTTTAAGGCGGCCGTGTCAAGCTCAGAGGCAAGCACTCAGCGCTTACGAGAGCATGGCATTAGGGTTGTAGACTTGAATGATGTGCCTGAAATAGACTTCTATATTGACGGTGCTGATGAAGCTAACCGGCACTTACATTTAATCAAAGGAGGCGGCGCTGCACTTACACGAGAGAAAATTGTTGCCGCAGTAGCCCGAGAATTTATCTGCATTGCCGATCAGAGCAAACTGGTTAACATGTTAGGCGAATTTCCGCTGCCCGTCGAAGTAATTCCCATGGCTAGAAGTTATGTTGCTAGAAAGCTAGTCGGGCTCGGCGGTACGCCGGTTTACCGCGAAGGCGTTGTCACTGATAATGGCAATCATATTTTAGATGTAAGGAATATGACGATTGATAATGCCTGCGAACTAGAACGGAATATCAACCAGATTACTGGCGTAGTCACCAATGGCTTGTTTGCCCTTCGACCCGCCAATGTTTTATTACTGGCCTCTGTCGATGGCGTTGACACGCTAAAAGCGGAATAGCTGTGAGCCAAATATTTCGCGGTTAACAAACTGAAACCTTTCTCTATTGACCTGCGCCTCAGTTAAGACCACAATCGAACTAGGATGCACCCTTGTTGCGGTTAGCAATAGCGCTAAATGCAACTCCCTATTGAATCAATGCAATCAATGAAAAAGGACGTCACATGAGTGGATGCCCACATATTGACTTAGCCGATCCTGACAATTACGTCGGCGGCGTACCGTTTGAATGGCTTAAACAGCTGCGCGCCGAAGAACCCGTTTCATGGCAAACAACCGATGCTTTTGAGACGGGCGGTTACTGGGCTATCACTAAACACAAAGATGTCGACTTCATTTCTAAAAAACCTTTATTATTTTCCTCTGAGCAAAGAACGTGCATGCTACAAGATCTAGGGCCAGAGGAATTAATTATGCAACGGCTAACGCTGATCAATATGGATCCGCCAGGCCATATACAGCATCGAAAAATTATCCGTAAAGCATTTACACCTAAGGTTGTAAATTCCTACCACCAAAGATTTAAAGAGATCGCAAAAAATATTCTTGATAGAGTTGCGCACAAGGGCCACTGTGAATTTGTTGAAGATGTTGCTGCAGAATTACCATTAATCGCTATCTGTGAATTAATGGGCGTGCCTGTTGAGCACCGACATAAAATTTTTGAGTGGACCAATACCATGATTGGCGGTGATGACCCCGATCTTAGTACCACCGAAGAAGATGCTCGCAATGCGATGATAGAGTTATTCGCATTTGGTGGCCAAATGGTAGCAGAGCATGAGGCTGGCAAAGCTAAGGGGATTGAAGGCAGTCATATCATGAGTGCGTTATTGGATGGTATCGATGGCGAAAAACTATCAAATGACGAATTTTCCTTTTTCTTTTTAATTTTATTAGTCGCGGGCAATGAAACTACGCGCACCGTAACCGCGCATGGTATGCGTTTATTAATGGATAATCCGGACCAGCTTCAAGAATTAATCGACAATCCCGCTTTAATTCCCAATGCCATGGAAGAAGTGTTGCGCTACCATACCGCCGTGGTTGCCTTTCGCCGCACCGCCACCGAAGATGTCGAATTACCCAGCGGACATGCCGTTAAAAAAGGTGACAATGTAGTATTATTCTATCACTCGGCCAATCGTGATGAAGAAATTTTCGCTGACGGTGAAGTGTTTGATATTCACCGCCAAGAACGCGAAGACGTGAAAAACAAACATCGCGCATTTGGTATTGGCGAACACTTCTGCCTTGGTTCGCACCTAGCACGGCTAGAACTGCAAGTCATTTTCGAAGAAATTATTCCGCGCTTACGTAACCCAAAGCTCGATAAGCCGATTAACTGGTTACGATCTAACTTTATTAATGGCATCAAAGAAATGCACATTACCTTTGACCCGCAACTACCAGTAGAAAAGTAATCACGCGACTGTTAATCAACAGTCAACAAGAAAATGTTCATCAATAGCCTTCAATACTTGCTCAAAGTACATGCCATTTTCGCCGGCTAAATGATGTCTGCCGCCCTTAATCATGCATAATTCTGCATTAGGGAATTTGTTAGTGATTGCTTTTACATTGAATCGCCAATCGACGGTTTGATCATCATCGCCCTGAACCACCATTAATTTTATCGGCGACGGCGTCAATTGATGGAATCGCTTTTGCCATGTCAACATTGCACCGACCCATTGAACAGGCAAACGCTTAGCCTGAAGGGGATCTTGATACTTTAAAAAATCTAAAAATTCTTTATCGTGTGAATTGATAGAAAAATTTCTTTTAATACTCGTGATAAAACCCGCTAAAAGCGTGTGTGCAAAACAAATACTTAACCACCCTTTTGGCCGTACTAATGGCGCCAACAACACTACCTCGCTGAAAGAAAGTTTGGCTTCACGCGGTGCAATTTGTAGTAGGTAATCCATGACAATTGCACCACCCATACTTTGACCCATCAAACAGCAAGGCTGAGTCACTGCTTGAGCGAACACATGAAACACATCGCGCAAAGTTTTATAGTAAGACGAAAAATCAGTAATCGTTGCCTTAGCGCCACTTGAAAGACCATGACCCGGTAAATCGACAGCCACAACATTGATGTTTTGCCTTAACAGATGACCAATAATTTTATGATACAACCCTATGTGATCCATATATCCATGAATAATAAAGCAGGTTTTAATCGGCGCTTTAATTGAAAAATAATGGCAGGCTACTTTATAAGGATGGCTATCGATATAGCCCATCTGGTGACTGACATTATCCATCAGCGCAGCAAAATTCAACTGATAGAAATCCAAATAAGCTTGGCAGCGCGAATCAGCAATAAAAGGCTGATCAAGTTCCAGTGGTTGAAGATCGTCTGTCTGCATGATAATGCCTAATATAAGTTTATGAGTGCTAACCATTTAGCACGAAACGATTAAGACTCGTTAAACCGATTCTCTAATATTGCAACAGCAGGTAATTGTTTACCTTCAACAAACTCTAAAAAAGCACCGCCGCCAGTCGATATATAAGAAATTTTTTCGGCCACTTGGTACTTATCAATTGCTGCCAATGTATCGCCCCCGCCAGCAATTGAAAAGGCATCGCTGCTAGCAATCGCCTTGGCAATCGCTTCAGTTCCGGCACCAAACTGATCGAATTCGAATACCCCTACTGGACCATTCCAAATAATCGTTTTGGCTGCGGCAATAATATCGGCCAGTTGAGATTGGCTTTGTGGGCCCACATCAAAAATCATATCATCTTCACTCACATCTTCTGCCAGTTTGATCACAGCTGCAGCCTCAGCTGAAAATTCCTGACCAACCACAACATCAACGGGTAGTGGTATCGCTGTTTTTTGATTAAGAGCAACAGCTGTGGGTAGCAGATCATGTTCACACAAGGACTTACCCACCGGCTTACCGGTGGCTGCTAAAAAAGTATTGGCAATGCCTCCACCAACAATCAGCTGGTCAACTTTATCGGATAAAGCGTCTAATACCGATAACTTAGTTGATACTTTTGATCCGCCGACTATTGCCACCATCGGCCTAGCTGGTTTTGCTAAGGCCTGACTCAAGGCATTCAATTCTGCTGCAAGCAGTGGCCCAGCACAGACTTTAGGTGCAAATTTTGCAACACCGTGAGTGGAAGCCTGGGCGCGATGCGCAGTGCCAAAAGCATCCATCACAAAAATATCGCACAGCCCTGCATATAATTGCGCAAGCTGATCACTATTGTCTTTTTCACCGAGATTAAATCTGACATTTTCAAGCAAGCAAACTTCACCATCAGAGAGACTCAAGCCCTGCTGCCAATCCTCAATCAATGGCACTCTGCGATTTAATAGTAAAGCTAAATGCGCAGCGACTGGCGCCAAACTGTAAATCTGATTCTCTTCAGCAGAACCGCCTTCAACAGGTCGACCCAAGTGAGACATGAGCATTACTTTTGCGCCAGCATCAAGCGCCAACTGAATCGTCGGTAATGCTGCTCTAATTCTCGCATCAGAAGATACCATTCCGTTTCTTACCGGCACATTAAGGTCTTCACGAATCAGTACACGCTGCCCTGTCAGGGTTAAATCATTCATCAGATGAACAGGCATAGGTCTTCCTTTTAGTTACAGCTCGGAACGGGTAAAGTCAATCACCGCCGCTCCGCTATCAATAATGGGATTATTTTGGTGATTATAAGCGGTTTAAATACAGGGCTAAATCGAGCATCCGATTCGCAAATGCCCATTCATTATCAAACCAAATTAAAACGTTAACGGTTCGCTCGGCGCTTACTCGTGTCTGGTTAGCATCAATAATTCCCGAACGCGTATCATGATTGAAATCGCAGGACGCTAATAAATCCTCGGTATAACCTAATACGCCGTTTAACTCAGCCAATGAGGCTTGATGTAAACATTGATTAACTTGCGCCACTGTGACATCGCGCTCTACATTCAAAGTTACATTAAGCGCCGAAACATTATTAACCGGAACGCGCAGTGCGTGCGCTACCAACTTGCCTTCTAACTCGGGCAACACACGATCAACACCTTGCGCCAAAGCAGTATCGACCGGAATAATGGATTGTGAAGCTGCACGATTCCGACGTAAGTCACTGCTATGATAGGCATCGATAACCGGTTGATCATGCATGGACGCATGAATAGTGGTAATCACGCCATTCGCTACACCAAACGCGTGATCTAATGTTGATAATACAGGAATCAAGGCATTACTGGTGCACGATGCTGCTGACAAAACCACATCATCGCGAGTGATGATGTGCTGATTAACCCCAAATACGATCGCCGGTATGTTTGCCTCACCGGGATTTGACAATAAAACTTTTTTTGCACCCGCCCGACAGTGCTTCTCAGCAGCAGACAAGGTATTCACTTGGCCGCTACATTCCATCACTAAATCAATATCGAGTGATTGCCATGGCAGTGAAACAGGATCTGACTGTTGATATAAGCCAATTAAGTCCTTATCAATCTTTAGTTGCTGGTCATTAGCGCCATCATGGCTGATGCCATCGACTGTACCAGGAAAACGTCCATGCGTACTATCGTACTCAGTGAGGTAAGCAATCGCATCATGATTGGCAAGTTCATTAATTGCCACGATGGTCAAATCACTGGTGTCATCGCGCTCATGCCAAGCGCGAAGCACACAGCGACCGATTCGGCCATAGCCATTAATTGCTAAGCGCATGGTAGGACACGCCCGCTGCCAAGGTTAGTGCCTCGATTCAACCAATGTCTCGACATGGTTTTTTCACCAATTAATTGGATGCATTTTCTTCAATCAATGATCGCACTTGTTCGGCAACAGCGTCAGCGGTAATGCCAAAATGCGTATACAAATCACTGGCGGGGGCTGATTCACCAAAGGTAGTCATGCCAACAATGCGGCCATCAAGACCGACATATTTATACCAAAAATCAACATGAGCCGCTTCAACCGCAACGCGATTAAGCAGTTGTGCGGGTAGCACTGATTCACGATAAGCGGCATCTTGCCGGTCAAACAGGCTGGTCGATGGCATGGATACCACGCGAATGTGATAGCCCTCATCGCTGAGTTGCTGCGCAGCCTTGACGGCTAATTCTAGCTCAGAACCCGTACCGATAATGACAGCATCAATTTCATCAACTTGCTCAGCCCCTGCCAGCAACACATAACCGCCCTTAGCGATGTTAGCCACTTGTTCCGGATCTCTAGGTTGGTGGGCCATTGCTTGACGGGTAAATATTAAGGCAGACGGGCCTTGATCGTCTTCAATGGCCGACTTCCAAGCCACAGCAGACTCAACCGTGTCGCAGGGACGCCAGGTGCTCAAGTTGGGTGTGTTGCGTAAATTAGCTAGTTGTTCAACTGGCTGGTGGGTAGGACCATCTTCACCAAGACCAATCGAGTCATGGGTATAAACCAAAATGCTGCGCTGCTTCATGATCGCCGCCATGCGCACTGCGTTTCGAGCATACTCCATAAACACTAAAAAAGTTGCGCCATAAGGGATAAAACCACCATGCACAGCCATGCCATTCATGATCGCTGACATACCAAATTCGCGGACACCATAATAAATATAATTACCACTCGCATCTGCCGCCGTTATGCCTTTTGAATCTGCCCAGATGGTATTATTGGAACCCGCCAAATCGGCTGAACCACCGAGTAACTCTGGTAGCATCGGTCCGAATGCATCAAGACAGTTTTGCGAGGCTTTTCGGCTTGCGATACTCGCACCTTCCGCCTGACATTGGCCGATATAAGCATCGGCCTGCGCGGAAAAGTCAGCCGGTAATTCACCCGCGACGCGACGACGATATTCTGCAGCCAATTCAGGGTAGTGTTCAGCATACGCATCAAAGCGCTGCTGCCATTCGGCTTCAAGCTCAGCCCCTCGGGACTTTGCATCCCACGCTTGATAGTGCTGTTCAGGGATTTCAAAAGCTGGATGCGACCACGCTAATTCTTTTCGTGCAGCGATGACCTCATCGGGACCTAAGGCGGCACCATGCACGCCCGAAGTGCCCTGCTTATTGGGTGAGCCAAAACCAATGATGGTTTTACAGCAAATTAATGTGGGTTTATTGGTTTCAGCGATAGCTTGGTCGGTAGCGGCCTTAATCGCGTCAGGATCATGACCGTCAACGTTAGCGAGTACTTGCCAACCGTAAGCCTCAAACCTAGCAGGGGTATCATCAGTAAACCAGCCTTCAACCTCGCCATCAATCGAGATGCCATTATCGTCGTAGTAGCAAATGAGTTTGCCCAAACCCAAGGTGCCAGCGAGCGAGCAAGCCTCGTGAGAAATACCCTCCATTAAGCAACCATCACCCAAAAATGTGTATGTTTTATGATCAACTACGTTATGGCCTGCTTGGTTGAATTGTGCGGCTAAGACCTTCTCTGCCAACGCCATACCCACCGCGTTAGTGATACCCTGACCTAAAGGTCCCGTGGTTGTCTCAACGCCTGGCGCATAACCGTACTCCGGATGTCCAGGGGTTTTAGCATGCAACTGGCGGAAGTTTTTGAGCTCCTCAATCGGTAAGTCGTAACCAGTTAAATGGAGTAATGAGTAAATCAACATCGAACCGTGACCATTTGACAGCACAAAACGATCACGGTTATGCCAATCAGGGTTGGCGGGGTTATGGCTTAAATAGTCATTCCATAATACCTCTGCAATATCTGCCATCCCCATCGGTGCGCCTGGGTGTCCAGAGTTCGCTTGTTGGACAGCGTCCATCGATAATGCTCGAATTGCATTTGCTAATTCACGGCGTGAGGCCATTTAAATTACTCCTAATATAAGGGGGCTAAATCTGATGACGAAACACTGCTCGCTTCATCAAAAAGCAGGTCAGTAAAAAACGGGTATTGTCGCCTAACACAGCGCTTTGAGCAATTTGTTTACTGATTTTTACCCCTTTGTAGGCTCAGAAATCTTATTTCATTCTTAAATTGGTGATTAATTGGTAATATTTATGGCATTTATATTCATTAGAAGGCAAAAGCGTTAGTCGAATAGCAATTAACCCTTATGATCAATGGCAACTAATCTGTAAGTGATACTATTAGGTTATCTCAGGCATTCGCCGTTTGATTACCGGCAGAGGATTTAAGCATGATCTCAACATTCAATCAGCAATGGGAAAAAATAGCACAATGTGATGGTTTTATCGCCGCGCTTGATCAAAGCGGTGGAAGCACGCCAAAAGCGCTTGAAATGTATGGCATAGGATCGAACCACTACGACTCTGATGCCATGATGTTTGATGCCGTTCACGCGATGCGAAGTCGAATTATTACTAGCCCCAGTTTTAACGGTGACCGCATATTAGCGGCAATACTGTTTGAAGACACCTTGAAGCGAGATATTAACGGGATCAATTCTGCCGATTATCTCTGGCAAGAAAAAAACATTGTGCCATTGATTAAAGTCGATAAAGGCTTGCTTGCTGAATGCGATGGCGTACAGCTAATGAAACCCATGCCAGAACTCAATGCCCTGTTAACGCTGGCCAAAAATAAGCAGGTATTTGGTACTAAAATGCGCTCAGTGATTAAAGCGGCGAATGATGAAGGCATTAACCGGCTAGTTAACCAGCAGTTTACCGTCGCAAAGCAAATTATTGCTGCTGGCTTAGTCCCTATTATTGAGCCCGAAGTCGATATTCATGCTGATGATAAGGCCGACATTGAGACGCTATTAAGGGCGGCATTATTGAACGAACTTAATGCACTCACAGACGATCAAACCGTGATGCTAAAACTCACCTTGCCCAGCCAAACCAACTTCTATCAAAGTTGCATCATGCACAACAATGTACTGCGAGTAGTCGCGTTATCAGGTGGTTATAACCGCAATGAAGCGAATCAAAAGTTAACCGCCAACCAAGGGATGATTGCCAGCTTTTCAAGGGCGCTGACCGAAGGTCTTCGCCACCAGTTGAATGATAGCGAATTCAATCAACAACTAGACAACAGCATAGAAGATATTTTCCTGGCCTCTAAAACGTAATCTAAAAATCCTGCTAGCCGAATAAAGTCACTGTTTTCAACGCTTATTTAATGATTTTTTCTGCTAGAATAATCCTATAAACAGCAGTATGACTGCTTAAAATTATTCATCAAAATAAGCAGGTTATATGGAATTTGTTGTTGGGCAACGCTGGGTCAGCCAAGCTGAACCTCAATTGGGCTTAGGCCTTATCATTGAAACCGATGGTAGACACGTTACTGCAGCATTTCCAGCGGCTGAAGAAGAGCGAATGTACGCCGCCAGCAACGCACCGCTTGCGAGACTTGTTTATCAAATCGGAGAGACGCTAACCGATATTGATGGCAATACATTAACTGTCGTTGCAATCGAGAAAGTTAATCAACTCAATTATTACCTGACTGCAGATAGCGAAGGCCAAGAACACATAGTGCCTGAGGCAAAAATATCGGCCATTATCGAACTAAGCACACCTTCGCAGCGACTTTTCAGCGGTCAATTTGATAAGAACAGTGCTTTTGAGCTACGTGCAGCCACAATAGGCTGGCGTCATCAACTGCAGTCCTCAGAAGTACGAGGAATGCTTGGACCCAGAACTAATTTACTGCGGCATCAAATTTATATCGCACATGAAATAGCTTCTCGATTTGCTCCTAGGGTATTACTAGCGGATGAAGTAGGGCTCGGGAAAACAATCGAAGCTGGGATGATTTTACATCACCAATTGCAGACTGGCCTTGCCAGCCGTGCGCTAATTGTAGTGCCTGAACCCTTACTGCATCAATGGCTAGTTGAAATGTTAAGGAAGTTCAACCTCCACTTTTCACTATTCGATCTGCAGCGTTACCAGTCGCTCGAAGAAGCCGGTGAAGAAAACCCTTTTGAGTCTGCCCAGTTGATACTCTGCAGTGTCGACTTGCTTTGTGACGACCAAAAAATTGCACAGCAAGCAACAGCAGCTGAGTGGGATATTCTCATCGTTGATGAAGCCCACCACTTACAGTGGTCTGAAAACAGTGTCAGTCAAGAATATCAAGTAGTAGAATCGTTAGCGGCTAAGAGTGACGGATTATTACTGCTGACAGCAACGCCAGAACAAGTCGGTATTGACAGCCATTTTGCACGACTACGACTGCTCGACCCAGCACGATTTCATGATCTAAATCATTTTATTGAGGAGCAACAAAAATTTGTTGGTTTAAACAGCCTTGTTAGCTCGCTCAACAATCAACAACCACTCAGTGACCAGCAGTCAGTGATTTTACAAAGCTACCTTAGTGACAGCAGTGACTATGATGGAACAGATAGCGAAATCAATAAAACTATCATCAAAAAGTTACTCGACCACCATGGTACTGGACGGGTGTTATTTAGAAATACACGAGCGGCCATTCAAGGTTTTCCTGCGCGCATTCAACAAGGCTACCCATTAATTAAATCCAATCAACTTAATGAATATATTGGCCTTTATCCAGAACAAGCACTACAAGCTGAAAATCTAGACTGGCTAGCCACAGACCCTCGTGTCGGATGGCTAGAGCAACAGTTAACAGCACTTAAGGGCGAAAAAGTTCTATTAATATGCTCCAGCGCTGGCACCGCGATTGACTTAGAAAAATACTTACACCTCAGCTCAGGTATCCGCAGCTCAGCTTTTTACGAGGGCCTTTCGATTATTGAGCGTGATCGTGCCGCGGCCTACTTTGCTGATGAAGAGTTAGGCGCGCAAGTATTGATATGCTCCGAAATCGGTAGCGAAGGCCGAAACTTTCAATTTGCGCATCACTTGATATTGTTTGATTTGCCCACTAATCCGGATCTATTAGAGCAGAGAATTGGCCGCTTAGATCGTATTGGTCAAACCGACGATATTAAAATACACATACCCTACATAACAGGCAGCGCCCAAGAATACTTGTACCGCTGGTACCAAGAAGGCCTCAATGTATTTACCGAAAGCTTCTCAGCAGGATTAACAGTGCTTGAGCATTTCAAGCAAGACTTAATGCCATGGCTAAATGGCACATCAACCCAAACTACGGCCGATTTTGAATCACTATTAAAAGCAACCGCCGAATATACCGAGCAACTTAGAAAAGAATTACAGTTAGGCCGCGATCAACTGCTAGAACTGAATTCCTGTGATAACGATACAGCCGATCAACTTATTGAGAAAATTAATGCCGCTGAACATTCTGACTTATTACACACATATATGATCCAGCTGTTTGACACCTTTGGTGTGGAACACGACTTTCACTCCGAACATTGCCTCGTGCTTCACCCCAGCGATCACATGCTTAGCGATTATTTCCCTTGCTTAAAAGAAGAAGGGGTTACCATTAATTTTAGTCGAGAAAAGTCACAACTGCGTGAAGAAATGGAATTCATCACTTGGGAACACCCAATGGTGACCGAGTCGATGGAAATGGTCTTTAGTATGGATGTAGGAACGACCGCTATCGCCGCACTGCAATTAAAATCTATACCGGCAGGCACTGTTATTGTTGAATGTTTTTTTGCTATTCAATGTAGCGCACCAAAAAATTTACAGATTAACCGTTTCTTGCCACCCACGCCGATTAGGGTATTACTCGATAGTCGAGGCAAAGATCTATCAGAAGTTGTGTCCCATGAACAATTAAATAAGCTGGCGCAACATATGAAAAAATCGAATCGTTTAGCGATACTTAAACAAATTCGTAGCGAGCTTGAAAAAATGATCGATATTGCACAGAGTCAAGCCACATCGCTCAGCCAACCATTGATGACTGAAGCGGAGCGACAAGTAAATGTTACTATAGGTGGAGAGCTTGACCGACTAACCGAATTAAGAAAATTAAACGGTACGATTCGAGACGAAGAAATTCATTTTATGGAAAATCGTAAAACCGAGGCATTAAAGCATATTGCCAATGCCTCAGCCGAACTCCAAGCCATAAGAGTACTGATTAACCTTTAAATCAAACCTGTTAATCTAAAGTCCTAAAGTAACGCTAGCATAGCCTCGGCACTACTAACGTCAATACCACCAGCAGGCTCAACATTTAATGCTTCAACTGTGCCATCATTAACAAGCATCGAATAACGCTGCGAGCGCGTGCCCATGCCGAAACTCGATCCATCTAATACCAAGCCAAGCGCTTGAGTTAATTCTGCATTCCCATCTGCCAGCATAATAATTTGCTCTGCATTCTGAGCCTCGCCCCAAGCCCCCATAACAAAGGCATCATTAACCGAAAGACAAACAATAGAATCGACACCTTTCGCTTTTATTTGATCGGCATGAACGACATAACCCGGCAAATGTGCCAACGAACAACCTGGGGTAAAGGCACCAGGCAAGGCAAATAAAGCAACTTTTTTGCCGGCAAAAATTTGCTCGGTAGTTATATCTTCAGGGCCTTCTTCGCCCATCACTTTTAGCGTAACTGCTGGAATTTTTTCACCTTGTTGAATTGTCATATCGTTTTCCTAATTTGAATGATCTATAAAATTAATTGACTAGAAAATAGCATAATCCGGCAATGATAAATGCACCCCATATATTTAAGACGATGCCTGCTCTAAGCATATCGACAGAAGAGACTCTACCACTGGCAAAAGCAATCGCATTAGGCGCCGTCGCTACGGGTAACATAAAGGCACAACTTGCACTCAATGCGGCTGGCAACATTAACAGCTTAGGGTCTATATCAGCAACCAATGCTGCGGCTGCCAAAATTGGCATCAGTAATAAAGTGGTTGCCATGTTACTGGTCGACTCAGTCATGATGCTAACCGAAAAACACAAGATTAATAACATTAAGAGTAATGGCAATGTGGTTAAAATCGAAACTGCTTCACCCACTGTGACACTTAAGCCAGAAACAACAAATGCCTTAGCAATACAAATACCACCAGCGAATAATAGCAGTATCCCCCAAGGAATATCACTGGCTTGCTGCCAAGTCAGTAAATTTTTACCCTGCCCTCCTGGCACAATAAATAATAAAATTGCCGCCGACAAGGCAACTGCCGCATCGTTCGCTTGCGGAACACCCAGCCAACCACTCCAGCCACCCAATGGCTCAGCACGAGTGATCCATGCTAGCGCAGTTAATAAGAAAATCCACAGAACGCGCTTTTCTTCAATTCGCCATTGTCCTGCATCAGGTAACTTCAGTAATGCTGACTGGCCACTATTAACATTTCGCGTCAACCACCATGCAATGATAGGTAAAAAAATGATCACCACGGGCACGGCAATTTTCATCCAAGCAAAAAAGCTAATTACTTGCCCCGTGGCGTCAGCGTAACTTTGCATAAACACTAAATTAGGCGGAGTGCCGATCGGTGTACCCATGCCGCCAACATTGGCTGCGTAAGCAATACCTAACATCATTGCCAGCGGTAACTTGGGATTATCACTTTTTTCAATTACAGCTAATGCAATCGGCAACAGCATTAACGTTGTTGCTGTGTTTGAGATCCACATGCTTAATGTCGCACTGGCCAACATAAAACCCACAACGATACTCCGATCGCTGTCGCTGCCAGTGCAGCGCCGAGATAAACTGACCATATATAGGGCTAAGCGACGATGGGTGCCCGTTGATTCCATCGCTTTCGATAAAATAAAACCACCCAGCATCAATAAAATAAGCGGACTCCCATACGCCTGCGCTACGTCAGCTGGACTCAAAACGCCAAACAGTGGAAATAAAGCAATCGGTATTAATGAGGTCGCGGGAATAGGAATAGGCTCTAGTATCCACCACAGTACACACCACAGTGTAATGCCTGCAGTGATCGCTGCAGGCACTGACAAAGCCGGCTGCAAAAGCGAAAATAATAATAACGCCGCTACTGGGCCTGCAGCTAACTTACTGTAATAAGACCTAGTTCTTGTTTCAACTGTTTGACTTGAATTTAGCACTAACTGTCACTGTACTCTGATTTTTAAGTGTCTTACTGTACAACACCATAGCCAACCGGCGCAATTAAAATACGGTTGCCAGAAAAAGATCCAATGTAAATATGATCCCCCAATCTAACCGCTGCGGTGGCTGCACCAAAAAACAGACCATCACTGACGACAAGTGACCGCTGACTGTAATCAATACTATCAAGTTCGATAATTTCAAATGGAGAGACGCAGTTATTATCGCCGCCAGACATACACTCACTCATCGATAAAAAATTAAAATCATGCGAAGCAACTAATAATTTATTGGCCTGTGTGATATCCCAGTTTGTATTATCCGCACTTCGGATATCCAATTCAGTCAAAATAGTTTGCCTATTCGCATCGACTACCCTAACTTTATCTTCGCCATACAAGTTAATAAAAACCTGCTCTCCATTTTGGGATGCAACAACACCATTGGGCATCACACCCTCACTATGTGCTACCGCCTGAAAGCCATCGGCAAGACTCCAGCGCCAAATATGACCCGTATCACGACCCAAAAAGTAATTTAGCATTGCCAAGCCCGTGTTTTGATTCGACATCATACGACTGACGACA
This sequence comes from uncultured Cellvibrionales bacterium, assembly GCA_937897785.1. Classification (GTDB taxonomy): domain Bacteria; phylum Pseudomonadota; class Gammaproteobacteria; order Pseudomonadales; family UBA7434; genus UBA7434. The sequence continues at coordinate 14,711 of CALCNB010000182.1, forward strand.
AAGCCATCATCCACTGCCGCAACATCATTATAAATACTGTCATCGCTTGACTGAACACAACCTCGCCACACCACCGACCACTCTGATGCTTCATTATTACTCAGCTCAAAAAATTCAATGCGTTCGCGTTCGGCATGATTAACGACCAGCAACTGCCAACGACCGCTAGGTCGCTGCGCTAAATCGAAACCATGTGGGGAAAAGCTTTCTGGCTCAGAACAATTGGGGTCCCCCCATATAGCCACCGCAGATCTTGTCTGGCGATGCATATTGGCTTCATATATCACTGTACGACTATGGTCCGCAATCGATAATATCGATAACTGGCCCTGTGTCTCACCCATCTGACCAAATTCACTGACTAACAGTCCACTGCTATCGGGTAGCAGGGCTAAATCCTCTGGTGATTGATAGCCACAAAGAGGTGTCAATCCATCATAAGGCTGGCATAAATCTACATCCAGTACAGAGTCTGATTGACAGCCCGATAGCCCTATCCACGACCCAGCAATTAAAATGGATAAGGCAATAGGCGCTTTTATTTTTATCATATCAATCACTTTATAGCTCCTCGAAACAAGTTTTAAACGAATAAATGAGTTTAATATTATCAGGCATCGCTTTAGCTTAGATTACATTTAATTTGAGAAGCGCCGCGAGGGTTCTCTGTACGACTAATGATCGTGCTATTATAAAGCATCATTTGGACCTCATGACACTTACAAACTATTATTTTTTTTCAAACCAATGAATACAGTACTGATCGACAGCTTTGGCAGAGAAATAAACTACGCACGACTTTCAGTGACCGACCGCTGTGATTTCCGC
>CALCNB010000183.1 GCA_937897785.1 uncultured Cellvibrionales bacterium
TTCAAACAAACATTGCTTCGCTTCGCCCCAGGCAATCCCGTCGGCAAATTGCTGACGCATTTCAGCGCTTTGTTCGGCACTGGCAAAGGCCTGCCAAATTTGAAAAACCGTTGAATCATCAGCGTCTTTCGGCTCGCCCGGCTCTAACAGATTAGTTTTGATTTTATTAATCGATTTTTTGAGTTTTTTCTCAGTCTCAAATAATGGTATTGTGTTGTTATAACTCTTACTCATTTTACGGCCATCTAAACCTTGCAAGACGGCGACCTTGTCGTCGATAACTGCTTCAGGCAAGGCAAATTTCGAACCGTAGTGATGATTAAATCGCTGCGCAATATCACGGGCCATTTCGACATGCTGAATCTGATCACGACCGACAGGAATTTGCTGGCCATTAAACATTAAAATATCTGCGGCCATCAATACTGGGTAGCTGAACAAACCCATAGTAATACCAAAATCAGCATCGTCATTATTCGCTTCATTGGCTTGCACACTGGCCTTGTAGGCATGAGCTCGATTCATTAAACCCTTGGCCGTCCAACAGGTTAAGATCCATGATAACTCCATAATTTCAGGCACATCAGACTGACGATAAAAAGTCACTTGCTCAGGATCTAAGCCCAGTGCCAACCAAGTCGCCGCAATTTCCATACTCGACTGATGTATTTTTTCAGGCTCATGACTTTTTATCATGGCGTGGTAGTCGGCTAAAAATAAAAACGAATCAACATCGCTGGCCTGGCTGGCCTTAATGGCGGGTTTAATCGCTCCCACATAATTACCTAAATGGGGGCTGCCGGTGGTCGTAATGCCGGTCAGTACCCGTGGATTATTAGTATGATTTTCAGTCATGATCGCCGTTACCAAATAAGTGATGCTTAATAATAGCTCTTTGCCAGTCGATATTCACTGTAAATAGTCTAGCTGAGTACCATTGAATTAACGGTAGACTTTAAAACCGGCGAGATAGTCTTCGGCAAGCTGAAGGTGACGGTTCATCTTTTCACTGTCCATCTTTTCGGCAAGTCGGCACATCATTGCCCAGCGCGGATTTTTAGACAACTTCGAGCGCTGGCGCCAAATCCAGCGCCAATACAAAGCATCCCATAAATCTGACCACTCACCTTTTGTATCATAGCCCATTTTGCGTAAATAAGCCGAGCCTGAAAAATAGGGTTTAGTGGTAATTAAGCCGCCGTCGGCATGCTGACTCATCGCGTAGACATTCGGCACCATGACCCAATCATAGGCATCGACAAACAAACTCATAAACCAACGATAAATATCATCGGGATGGATCTCGCAGAGAAACATAAATCCGCCTATCACCATTAACCGCTCAATATGATGACAATAACCGGTATCTAACACCCGAGCGATCACGTCATCGATAGGATCGATGCCGGTTGTCCCCTGATAAAAGCTGTTAGGTAAACGATGCTTATGCTGCCAATGATTGCTTCTGCGCATAGTCGGACCAAGGTCATCATAAGTCGCGCGCATAAATTCACGCCAGCCAATAATTTGCCGAATAAAACCCTCTAAACTGGCCAGTGAAATAGGCTCGACGTCGTCACGTTGAGCATAGGTCAAGGCTGCATTAACCACTTGCAACGGCGTTAATAG
>CALCNB010000184.1 GCA_937897785.1 uncultured Cellvibrionales bacterium
GATGCGATTATTGACGTCGATCTCACCCCCAACCGCGGTGACTGCTTGTCGATTAATGGGGTGGCCAGAGAAACCGGTGTATTGACCCAGACCGATGTCACGCCCCCAGCGTTTTGCGCATTAGAGCCGACGATTGACGAGCAACGTGCGGTGACATTAAGTGCCCCTGAGCATTGTTCGCGTTATGCGGGCCGCATTATCCGCAATGTGGATTTATCGCAGACTAGCCCCTTGTGGTTGCGTGAAAAATTACGCCGCGCCGATCTCCGTTCGATCGATCCCGTGGTTGATGTGACGAATTACGTAATGATGGAGTTAGGTCAGCCCATGCATGCGTTTGATCTTGACGCTATCGAAGGTGATATTGACGTGCGTTTAGCCCGCAGTGATGAACGGCTAGTGCTACTCGATGATAAAGACCAGGTCTTAAGTAATGATTTATTAGTGATTGCCGATCAACAAAAGCCTCTAGCCATTGCCGGCATTATGGGTGGCAAAGACTCGGGTGTGTCGAATAACACGCAACACATCTTTTTAGAGTCGGCTTTTTTTACACCTGAAAAAATGGCCGGCAAAGCTCGACAATTAGGGCTTCACACCGATGCATCGCATCGTTTTGAACGCGGCGTTGATCGTGATTTGCAAGTGCGCGCGATTGAGCGAGCCAGCGAATTATTATTGGCTATTGTGGGAGGCGAGGCAGGCCCTGTGACTGTCGCAGAAGCAGCGGCGCAGCAGCAAAGTGCCAAAACCGTCAATTTACGGCAAACGCAAATTAAACGGGTATTGGGTTTTGCGATTCCCAGTGATCGTGTCATCGATATTTTGTCGCGCTTAGATCTACAACCCGAAACTATCGAGGGTGGCTGGCAGGTGACGGTTCCTGCGCATCGCTTTGATATTGCCATTGAAGCTGACTTGCTAGAAGAGTTGGCGCGCATTTATGGCTATGAGCAATTACCGGTTGAGCCCCCTATGGCACAACTTACGTTCAGTGAGCGGGCTGAATCCAACGTGAGTCGCCGTGACTTTTCTAGGCAATTAATTTCCAAAGGTTACCGCGAAGCGATCACTTATAGCTTTATCGATCCCGAGACCCAGGCCTTGTTTGACCCACAGGCAGCTACGGTTGAATTGCTCAACCCGATTGCCAGTGATATGGGAGTGATGCGTAGCAGCATTTTGCCGGGTCTGGTCGCTGCCGCGGTGTATAACTTGAACCGCCAACAAACGCGGTTAAAGTTGTTTGAAACGGGCCTGGGTTTTC
>CALCNB010000185.1 GCA_937897785.1 uncultured Cellvibrionales bacterium
CCGGCACTAATGGCAACATCATGATGATCGAATCCTTGATGAACACGATAGGCGATAGCGCGATCATTGAATAGCGATGCATAGACTTGCTTAATTGCTTCCAGCACATTATCTAAGCCTTTAATATTTAAGAATGTCTCTTGCTGACCAGCAAAGGAAGCATCGGGCAGATCTTCTGCGGTAGCCGATGAACGAACAGCTACACTCAGACCCTTGTTACCCGCTTGTAATTGGCGATAAGCATCCTCTACTTCAAGCACAAATCGACTTGAAAATGATGCATCGTTAATCCACTGTCGTATCGTTTTACCGGTATCTGCTAATGCATTGACATCACTGACGTTAAGATTACTGAGTATATCTTGTATTTTATTATCCAGCTGATTCGCTTCTAGAAAGGAAGTAAACGCGAGCGAACTGGTAGCAAAACCATCAGGGACATTAACGCCTTTACTGTACAAAGCACTGATCATCTCTCCTAGCGAGGCATTTTTACCGCCAACAAGGCTGACATCATTCATGCCTAGCTGGTTAAACCATAAAATATGATCTGACATTCAGTAACACCCCAAAATTGAACAAGCAACATCCACTACGGAACGGTATAAATAAGTGTAAAATAAAGCCGCTGGATAAGATATTAAGTTTACCTTAATATAAGGCCGTAAGACGCATTTATTTTTCTATTGATTTGAATAAAAATATTGAATAGCTGGTGAGCAATAATGAAACGAACTGCGTTCTTTATCTCGGATAGTACTGGCATTACTGCTGAAGTTATGGGCGAAAGCCTATTGTCACATTTTAGAGAGATCGATTTTAACCGACACTCACTACCCTATATCGACTCCGAAAAAAAAGCGATCTATGCGGTTGAGCAAATAAATCGAGCTGCCAGTGAAGATGGGCAAGCACCGATTATATTTGAAACCTTAATCAGCCAAAATTTACGTGACATAATACTCTCTTCGAATGGATTCTGCGTTGATGTCATTAATACTTTTTTAGCCCCGCTTGAGAAGGCGCTTAATGCTCCCAGCAGCTATAATATTGGTCGACCCAAGATAGCCACAGAGGATGATCGTTACAATCGGCGTATAGAAGCAATTCATTTCGCTCTAAATAATGATGATGGTGGCAGGCTTAACCGATACAGTGATGCTGATGTTATTTTGATAGGTGTTTCACGGTCAGGCAAAACGCCTACCTGCTTATATTTAGCCTTACAATTTGGCATCTACGCCGCAAATTATCCGTTAACAGAAGACGATTTAGCGTCAACTGACTTACCTCAAATATTAAAACAGCATCAAGAGAAACTTTTTGGACTGACCATTGAACCCGTTAGATTAAGCTCAATAAGAAGTGAGCGCTTGGAAGAAAGTAACTACAGCTCAGCGCGGCAGTGCAGAAGAGAAGTTGAGGAAGCTCTCACAATGTTTGAGACGTATAAAATTCCGATGATTGATACAACCGATATAAGCATTGAAGAAATTTCAACAAGAATCATCAATCAAACTGGCATTAAAAGATATTTTAAATAAATTATTCATTAATCTGCTGCGGCTCAATTTCTAAAGACAAACCAAATTCTTGATAGACGGAATGAACAATGCCAGTAGAAAATTTTAACACGTCTTCTGCTGATAAACCTTCACCGTCTTTAACTTTCGCAAGGTTCGTTAATACTAAGGCCTGTTTTGCGTGCATAGCTAGACACCCTTCACGTCTTCCCTTGTAGCCGCAATACTCGATTAGCCACGCAGAGGGAATTTTAAACAGTGGTTTATCATCTGCGTTCGGTAAAGAAAAATATGGCATAGAGCTGTGCTTCGTCAATAATCGATTTAATGTGGGACTATCCACTTCAATATTCTTAAAAAAACTTCCAACGTTGGGTATTTCATAAGGATTGGGTAATTTACTGTTACGTAAATTGACAACAGAAGAGAAAACATCATCAGCGTTTGGGCATGATAGCTGTAGTTTATCAATTGCATCACACAGTGCAGGATAGCTTAATTGAGCCGTAAAGCTTTTCGCCAAACGAAAAGTAACTGACACAATGAGTCGGTGATTGTTTTTTTCTTTAAATATACTATTTCTATAGGAAAATAGGCATTGTTTATTATTATAATTTTTCACGGATTCGAGGCGGTCAATACTAGGGTGAAGATCAATAAATTGTACGCTGTCTATATAACTTGCAACCTCAACGCCATAAGCGCCAATGTTTTGTATCGGTGAAGCACCCACTCTACCGGGAATAAGCGCCAAATTTTCAAGTCCAAACCAGCTATTAGATAGAGCATATGAAACCCATTCATGCCAATTTTCACCCGCGCCGACCTTAACCCATACATTGTCATGATCTTCATTCACCACCTCAATCCCTTTGATGGCTATATCTAAAATACAGGCATTAATAAAGCTGCCAAGTATGACATTACTTCCATCGCCAAGTGGCCGTAAGGGAATTTTTTCGCTTCGATGAAATTGAAATGCAGTGTGAAGATCATCGATAGATTGAATCGTAATTTTTGCTGCAGCAGTTGACGACAACCTCAGTGTATTAGCCTCGGTCAAATCAACATCACGCTGTATCATGCAAGAATTCGAATCAGTATCCATCTAGATGTCAACCGAAATCTCTTGAAGTAAATGTTGACTGGCGACTTTGATCATATTTAACACGTCTTCAAAGCCATCATCGCCACCGTAGTAAGGATCAGGCACCTCTTGAATGTCTAGCTCCTTTGCAAAATTTAAAAAAAGTTGGCACTTATTTTTATATCGGTCTGGGCATAGCGCTAAGATATCGCGTAAATTATTTTTATCCATCGCAAGAATATAATCAAAATCACGAAAGTCATCGTGACAAATAAGCCTAGAACGTAAGTGTGAAAGATTAAAACCATGTTGCTTAGCTGTTAATTGCGCGCGCCTGTCTGGCGCATGATCAAGATGCCAATCGCCGGTACCGCAGGAGTCAACCTTTACTGAATTTGACAGCCCTGCATCCCTCAGTAATTGTTCGAAAACGCCATGCGCAGTTGGTGAACGGCATATATTCCCCAAGCAAACAAACAAAACGGATCGGTTCATTGTAATAATTTCCTGACCTTAATCAGGTCGTCTTGGGTGTCAACTCCAGCAGGAACATTAGCAACAGCTTCTTGACAGTGAATGGTGACGCCGTTATCTAATGCGCGTAGCTGTTCTAATGATTCATTACGTTCATTGCTGGTAGCAGGCCACTGAACGAACTGATTTAGAATGCTTACCCGGTAGGCATAGATACCGATATGCCGATACCAATGAAAGTCACTATTAAGAAATATGGCTTCTCTTGACTTAAGCGCAGCTGGTGAATAATCCTGTGTTGAGGGCCATTCGCGGTTCCATGGAACCGCTGCTCTTGAAAAATATAAAGCCTCATCATTGGCATCACGTACCACTTTAACATTGTTTGGATTAAATAAATCCGCCACATTGCCAATTTTCTCACAGAGTGTCGATATTCCCGCTGATTTATAGTGAACTAAATTTTGGGCGACTTGATTTATTACCTCTGGAGGAATAAGCGGCTCATCACCTTGGACGTTAACAACTACATGATCATCTTGAAATGATTGCCCACGCACAACTTCTTGCAGCCTATCGGTACCTGATAAATGATCTGCCGAGGTAAGCACAACATTGGCTGAAAATTTATGACAAGCATTCGCAATTCTTTGATCATCGGTTGCAATGGTCACA
>CALCNB010000186.1 GCA_937897785.1 uncultured Cellvibrionales bacterium
GGAGGCTTCGATACTGGAATGGTTGCGTTGGCCCCTTACGGTAAGGTTGTTCCAGATGACGTCAAAGCGATGGCTGAGGAAGCCAGAAAGGCGATCACCGACGGCCGACTGCACGCATTCACAGGCCCAGTTAATAAGCAGGATGGCTCGCCGTGGTTAAAAGCAGGTGAGACAGCGGACGACGGTACCTTGCTTGGAATGAACTTCTATGTGGAAGGCATTGAGGGCTCGCTGCCATAACTGGAGCAGTAGTATAGTTCAGCTCACATGTTGGCTGTATACTTTTGATCGAACCGGAGAGATATCCGGTTCGATACACCCCAGATAATCAATGCTTCCGCACACAACACTACCAGAGCAGCGAACATGAGATCGGTCTGGCCACGGGCATTAGCGTGCAACATCAGATAGCCAAGCCCGCTCGATGACCCAACCCACTCCCCAACCACGGCACCTATGGGCGCGACCGAAGCAGCTACTCGAACACCTGATAGGGTATAGGGAACTGCAAGCGGAAGTCGCACATGGAAAAATAACCTTAGCTAACCAGCAAATTATTAGGCGCTGGAAAACGCGAACGCCTGAGGACTATCTAGTTAAGCAGGACAAAGTAGCAGGCTCACAGCCGATTGGCCGGTCGGAATTGGCACTTGAATTTATGATGAACCACTTGCGTTTACATGAAGGCTTTACGAAGGAATTATTTAGTCAGCGAACCGGCTTGTTGTTTTCTGACATTGAGCCCAAGCTTATTGATTTAGAAAAACAGGGATTATTAGAAAAAGTGGGACCTTTGTATCGGCCAACGGCTAAGGGTCGTTTGTTTTTAAACAATATGATCGCTTATTTTGACCCGTAGCTATCAGTTTGTTGTTCTAAATGCCATATCCCAAACACCGTGGCCCAAGCGCTTTCCTCGGCGCTCAAATTTAGTTTCAGGTCTGCCGAAATCAATCGCATTGACGCAGCCATGCTGGTCGCCAATATTTTCAAATTGAGGCTGTTTATCAAGTAATCTGAGCACCTGATTCGCGTAGTGCTGCCAATCGGTAGCGACATGCAATAGACCACCAATAGATAGGCGTGAATGTAATAAGCTTAAAAATTCAGGCTGTATTAGCCGTCTTTTATGATGCTTAGTTTTATGCCATGGATCTGGAAAATAAATATTTACTCTACTCAGGCTATGAGGAGCAATATTATTTTTTAAAATCTCTACCGCATCACCATCGAAAACACGCACGTTTTGAAGTTCTTGGCTGGCAACAAGCGATAGTAGGCGTCCGATACCAGGGCTGTGGACTTCAACACCAATAAAGTTTTGCTTGGGCTCGGCAGCCGCCATAAACGCCAGTGAGTCGCCCATTCCAAAGCCAATCTCTAATACCGTTGGATGATCGTTATTAAATACCTGAGCGCTATTAATGACGCCGTCGTCGATAGCTAAGCCCCATTTTTGCAAGTGAGTCTGTAACCCCTCACGTTGCGCTGCGGTCATCCTGCCGCTGCGGATGGCAAAACTTTTAATCGGCCGTTGTTTGCTTGGGTCAGTTGAGGTCATGGTTAAAGCTTAAAACTTGCGATGAACAGTAGCAACCATGCGAGGATAAACATTAAGCCCCCAATCGGGGTAATGAGGCCGACCGGCATGCCAACGATGTAACGTATATCGCTGATGGCCAGAACATATAATGAGCCTGGAAATAGCACCAAGCCCAATGCGAAAAAGATGCCGCTGGCGATTAAGTATGGATTATCACTATTCTGAATTGCCAGCAGGCTGACGAATAATAAGGCCAAAGCATGCCAAAAATGGTATTGCACTGCGGTTTCATACGCATGCATCAAATCGGCGGTTAATTCTCCCCGCAAGGCATGGGCACCAAAAGCCCCCAGCATTACCGCTAACAAGCCATTCAGTGCAGCAAATTGAAGAAAGCGTTTAGGCATTAAATTATCCTATTTTTAAAGCCGAGCAAGTCTACGCTTGAGTAACAAGGGCTTATGCGAGTAGAGAGTAGAACAGGATAGTGAGCTTAGGCGACCATTGCGAGTTTTAATTTTTTCAGGGCATTCTTTTCTAGCTGCCGTATACGCTCAGCTGAGACCTGAAATTGGTCGGCTAATTCATGAAGCGTTGCCTTGTTATCTTCATTTAAGAATCGCGCTTGGAGGATCGCTAGGCTACGCTCGTCAAGCACGTTGAGGGCACTACGCAGTTGGTCAACTTGTAGGTTATCGAATTGATTGTTTTCAACGGCCAGAGCAGGGTCTTGACTATGATCTTCTAAGTAGTGAGCAGGCGCATAACTGGCCGCTTCATCGTCAGCATCGGCTGGCGCATCAAAACCCATGTCATGGGAGGCTAAACGGCCTTCCATTTGCTGTACGTCTTTCAGGTTAACGCCTAAATCATTGGCAATCGCAGATGCTTCATCATTGCTTAACCATGAGAGGCTTTTTTTAGCACCGCGCAAATTAAAGAATAATTTACGCTGAGCTTTGGTGGTGGCAATTTTGACGATCCGCCAGTTACGCAAAATATATTCATGAATTTCAGCTTTGATCCAGTGTACTGCAAAGGATACTAGGCGCACGCCCTTGTTGGGGTCAAAGCGCTTCACTGCTTTCATCAAGCCAACATTGCCTTCTTGAATTAAATCAGCCAGACCTAAGCCATAGCCGTTGTAAGACTTAGCAATATGAACCACAAACCGAAGATGCGCCATAACTAATTCACGTGCAGCATCTAAATCGTCTTCGTATGCAAGGCGTTGACCTAAGGCCTGCTCGCGTTCAAGCGATAAGATATCAAAGCCGCTAACCGTTTGGATATAGGCATTAACATTGCCGCCAGGCGTCAGCGTTGGGATAGTTTGAAGTTGCGTATTCATCATGTTATGCAGTTATCAGTGGATTCTCTTGTTTCTCGCTTATTGTCGATCAAAGCTGAGACTACCAGTAATTTACGGCGCTAATATGGTTTTAGTTCACAGCATGAGAAAGCCATGCATGTATCTCGTTCACATTTTTCATGGTGGAGACGAAAATAAATTTTTAAACCCATAAAGATCAAAAAATATTCAAAATGGCCGAGCATTTTAACACCCTTAGGACCCGAGCGCCAATATAGAAAAAGACCAATGAAATAAGTGACTTAGTCAGTGCAAAATACTTATTGGGGCTCTAAGCTGCGAATATGGTGGTTAGCGGCCAGCCAAGCGCCGGCTAAGCCAAGGCTGGCGCCACAAGCTAATAGCAGTAAGCCATCATTAAGGCCCAAGGTTAGTAGTGTGATGTTTGCGCCATAAGCGTCTATCACAGAGCTGACTGCATAAGTGAGTGCACACTCACTTATTTTGCTTAGCAGCACCGCTAACAGGGCCGCCCCCAGACCTAACCAAAGCCCAAGATAGAGAAAAGGTCGTCGAATGAAGGCATTGGTTGCCCCAATCAGCTTAATGACGATAATTTCTTCACGACGACTATCGATAGCCAGTTTAATCGTATTGCCAACCACCAGCATGACACCGGTGGCTAGCAAAATAGCCAGTCCAGCAGCGAGCTGATTCAGTAATACCACGATGGCGCTGATCCTCTGAAACCACTGCAAGTCCATTTTCACACTGGCAACGCCGTCGAGCTGCAAGGCTTTACTTTCAATCTTATCTGCCTGTTCGGCGCTAAGGGTGGCGCTTTTTACGCTGAGAGTGATTAACCCCGGTAGAGGATTAGTCGGCAGGCTATCGATCAGCCCTTCAAAGCCTTCCCGTTGTTCAAACGCTTGCTTCGCCTCGCTTGGCGAGACATAAACTGCTTGATTAATCTCTGGCCAGCCCTGCAGTTGACTGGCCAGTTTCTGGGCTTCGCTGGCACTGACATTGGCTGATAAATACAGGCTCATTTGAAGCGTGCTGCTGTCGGGTCCGAGTAGATGTGAAAGATTACGAACCACCAGATTTAAGCTGCTGGGCAAGGTGATCGCGATAGCGAGGACCAACATGGTGACAAAACTCGACAGCGGGTGTTTCGCTAAGCGGACAAGGCTTTCGATCGCGACCGAGCGATGATGTTGCCGCCAAGCCATAAAGCCTGATTGCGCTGTGTCTGATTGTGCTTGCACGGAAGGTTTCACCGGGTTTATTGACCTCTTAAATATCGACCTGAACGGATGGCTGGTGCTCATCATGCGGTTGAGCGGGAGAGTGATGCATCGAAGATGAAGGCAGGCCTGAGCCAATTAATTTCCCTTCGCGCAGTGTAAGCGAACGGTGAGGCATACGCGCTAATAGCGCCAAATCGTGGGTTGCCACTAATACTGTTACACCCACATTATTAAAGTCTTTAAAAATTTGCATGATTTGTGCGCTTAACTCTGGATCTAAATTTCCCGTTGGTTCATCGGCAATTAAAAAGGGCGGTTTGTTGACAACGGCTCTAGCAATACCGACCCGCTGTTGTTCGCCGCCGGAAAGCATCTCAGGCAGTTGCTTCTCTTTACCGAGTAAATTGACTTTATCGAGGGCACCGCGGACGCGGCGACCCACATCGCGAGGGGCGAATCCAGCAATAATTAAGGGTAAGGCCACGTTATCAAACACAGAGCGATCCGAAAGTAGTTGATGATTTTGATGAACGATGCCGAACTTGCGTCTTAACAACGGAATTTGACGATGACTAAACCCATCAACTGTGACATCGTTAATAAGTATATGCCCTTTAGTTGGCCGTTCGATGAGCATCATGAGCTTTAGCAAGGTGCTCTTACCTGCGCCAGAGTGACCCGTTACAAAGGCCATTTCACCAGTTTTTATTGAGAAGCTCACATCGCTTAACGCTTCTTGACCAGAGGTATAACACTTAGTGACCTGTTCGAATGCAATCATTGGCCATCCTCAGGGTTAAAAATTGCCTCGACAAATTCATGCTGATCAAACGGACGTAAGTCGTCAATTTGTTCGCCGACACCGATAAATCGAATCGGTAGACCTAATTTCTCGCTGATGGCAAACACGACGCCCCCTCTGGCTGTGCCATCGAGCTTGGTGACTGCCAGTCCCGTAACGCCAACTACCTGCTTAAATTGTTCGGCTTGGGTAACAGCATTTTGGCCCATGGTGGCATCGAGCACTAATAACACCTCTTGCGGGGTCGATGGATCAATTTTACCCATAACTCTGACGACCTTTTTTAACTCTTCCATCAGATTATCTTTATTGTGTAGACGTCCGGCGGTATCGGCAATCAGGACATCGACCTGTTTCGCTGTTGCCGATTGAAGGGCGTCAAAAATAACGGATGCGCTATCTGCACCGCTGTGTTGAGCCACCACGGGCACATCATTTCGCTCTCCCCAGACTTGCAATTGCTCAACCGCTGCCGCGCGAAAGGTATCTCCTGCTGCCAGCATCACGGATAAGCCCTCTCGTTGAAAGCGTTTAGCCAGTTTGCCGATGGTGGTTGTTTTTCCCGCACCATTAACGCCGACCACTAAGATAACAAAGGGCCCCTTGGAACAGTCAACAGTGAAATTTTGTTCGCTAGGCTTCAATGTAAGTGCTAGCTCGTCCTTAAGTTGCTGGTAAAGGGCGTCGGAATCGAGCAATGCTTGGCGCTGAATACCACCAGCGAGCTTGCTCATGATGCGCTGAGTGGTATCCATGCCAATATCGGCCATTAATAGTTGGGTTTCAATCTCCTCGAGCAGCTCATCATCAATCTCCTTTTTGCCGAGTAGCAAGCGGCCTAAGCCATCACCCAATGCTTGGCTGGTTTTAGTTAGGCGCTTAGAGAGTTTTTGAAGCAAATTGCCCTTACTGGGGAGCGGCGTATCCTGCTCGGCAGCCGAATCAGGTGAGGACTTATCGCCGCGGCGAAGAAATCGCAACATAGGTATTCTCAGTTAATTTTTATCGATTTATCAATAGCATTTGCTTATGGGTGATATGCTATCACTAATCATTAAAATCAATAGCTGAAAATGCGTTTTTTCTGAGGTAATTTCAAGCAAATGGTGGCACAAAAATCGCAATTGGGACAAAGCCGTTCGGTTCGCATCATTGGCGGTGATTGGCGAGGTCGAAAATTACCGGTGGTCGATGCACAGGGTTTGCGCCCCACTGCCGACCGAATTCGTGAGACGCTGTTTAATTGGTTGGCAAATGACCTGCCAGGAGCCCACTGTTTGGATTTGTTTGCTGGCAGCGGCAGCTTATCATTTGAAGCCTTATCCCGAGGCGCCGCCCATGTTACGGCGGTCGATAGCCATAAGATGGCCATCGAATCCCTCACTAAAACCGCTGCCATACTCAATACCGATCATTGTTTTGCGGTCCATTCAAGCGCAGCGCAATGGTTGCAAGCGTATTCGATGCAGCAGTCAAGCGCGCAGTTTGATATTGTTTTTCTCGATCCTCCATTTCAAGACCAGTTGTTGGCAAATACTGCGATGGCTCTCGAAGCGTCAGGTTGTTTAACGGCAGATGCATTGATTTACGTGGAGCAAGCTGCTGGCCATCCATTGGCCACGCTGCCGAGTCGCTGGCAGAATCTACGGCAGAAAGTGGCAGGAAAGGTCAG
>CALCNB010000187.1 GCA_937897785.1 uncultured Cellvibrionales bacterium
CAGCTAATAACATCAGTGAGGCCAATAACACTGTACGCAGTATAGAAAAACAATGGCAGCCTAGCCTTGATGCAATTGAAATACTCGAAAGGATGGGCATCAATCGGAATTTTATTGATGACGCAGTCGCTGAATTTGTACTCTATTGGCAAGAGCGAAAAGAAGGCCAAAACACTTGGAATTCAAAATTTGTGAATCACGTCAAACGGCAATGGGCCCGATTTACCCACACGCTAAAGCACGACACAGAACCTAAGCCTATCAGTGAGTTTTGGAAACCCGACCACGAGGTCTTTGATGTGCTGACTATCGCCAATATCGAACTCCAATTTGCCCGTGATCTAATTCCCGAGTTTGTATTATTTTGGCGCGACAAAAATGAACTGCACCACTCTTGGAATACCAAATTCTTACAGCATGTAAAATATCGCTGGGTCAGAAGAAATCAAGATCATCCAAATGCTAAGGGTGATGCCTTTGAACGCCTCAGCGATAGAAGCTGGGCGGCCGATTTAATTTAACGCTTTTCCGACGACGGGTCATTTAGTCATGGCAAAAAAAATCTCTGATCTTGCACCCACCAGCCCTTCAGAACTGGCTGACCAAGGTATCGTTATAGATAGACAAGCGCTTAAGCCAACCAAAGATCACATTGACGCAGTCAGTCATTTATTCACTGAGTTAGAACTCGCTTATCATAATCAATTTCACAAGGCTTTCCCTGATCATCAATCGTTAACGATGGCGAAACAACTTTGGCTGCGATTATTAGTCGATCAAAGTCCCGAGCATATTGCCAAAGCTGGGCGACAAGCGATTTGTGATAACACCTTTTTACCTACGCCACACAGTATTCGTGAGTATTGCGAAAGCCTATCCACTCATGGTACCCCCGAAGTGAAACGTGCCTTTATTGAAGCCTGTCTATCTCGCGAACCTCGGCAACTTGCTAGTTGGTCTCATCCCATTGTCTACCATGCCGGCAAAGCCACTGGTTGGTTTTTTCTGAACGGGCAACCAGAATCGATGACTTTTCCTGTTTTTGAGCGTAACTACCAATTACTATTGGATCGATTAAAGCAGGGAGAGGATTTGACTTTACCCGTAGCGAAAGCCATTGAGAAAACGACCAGCAAGCCGCTATCGCCAGCCGAGCAGCAAAAAAGAATGGCGGCACTACGAAAACAGCTCGATATTTAAAGTCGCTCGGTGGCACTCCTGAGGTGCTAGCTCTACCGCATTATCGAACGCATCACCTCGTTCAAGACAAACAAAGTCAACCTGATGCCCCGCACCGAGATCATTCATTGCAGCCGCTTTTTTCACCCCTGGATTCCAAACAATTGCCGTAGCACTGCCAGTCGCTGAAACTTTTAGTCCCGCCTCAGGAAAAGTCGACGTTGCTGCTCGCTGAACTAATCGTTGCTCGGCCGGCGCATTCACAAACACCCGATCGACTTCGCTATTAAAGGTAACATCACCTTGTTGACGCTGACGCTGTAATTGATGGGCATTATCCAAATAGTAACAGCCATCGAGACCGGTCACCCTTGCCTGATGAAGATTGTCAACCGGATGATACGAATGCAATGCCCATGATAAAGGGAGTGGTTGGTGATCCGTATTGGTGACACTGATTTCAAGCTGCAAGCAATCATTGAAATAACAAATCAATTGAGCGGAAAAAGCAAAGGGGAACAGCGGATGGGCTTGCTGTGCGTATTGATCTAGGCCAAAAGCGACGCGTATGCAGGGACCTAAACGCTCATGTGTCGTGGCTTCAACACCCTGCAACTGCCAATCGACATTTCTCGCAAAGCCATGACTGGGTTTACTGACATCAGAACGATGAGAGCCAAACCAAGGCAGACAAATAGGAACGCCTCCTCGAATCGCTTGCCCTGCGATAAACCGACTGTTAGGCGAGAGCCAAAACCAATCGTCTTGTTCTTTCGGTATAAATGATAATAACTGGGCGCCCTGCTGACTAAAAACGACCGTCGCGTCTGAGCTCTCGATAACGTGCAACGGCAGTTGCGGGTCTTCAGTGATAGCATTGGGATAATAATCTTTAACGGTCTGAACACGGTGCGAAAATGACGGCATGACAGAATCCAAAAAAATTACTCAAATTCACCGTCATAATCACTATGGGATAGATTTTCGAATCGCGTATATTGGCCGATGAACGCAAGCCGCGAAGTGCCTATAGGGCCATTACGCTGTTTGCCAATAATAATTTCGGCCGTGCCTTTATCGGGCGACTCTTCGTTATAGACCTCGTCCCGATAAATAAACATAATTAAATCGGCGTCTTGCTCAATGGCACCAGACTCTCTGAGATCAGACATAACAGGACGCTTATTGGGTCGTTGCTCGAGACTACGATTGAGCTGCGACAGTGCCACCACAGGACAATCAAATTCTTTTGCAATACCCTTTAATGAACGTGAAATCTCACTGATTTCAGCCGTGCGACCTTCACTACTACCGGCGACCTGCATTAACTGTAAATAGTCAATCATGATCATACCTAAACTGCCCTGCTCTCTTAATACGCGACGCGCACGCGAACGAATCTCTGTTGGGGTCAGTGCCGGCGTATCGTCTATTAATAATGGCTTGTCTTTCAACTGTTGAATGGCCGCGCTGAGTTTGGCCCAATCTTCATCTTCTAGTTTACCGTTTCTCACCCGATTGGCATCAATTTTCCCAAGCGAGGATAACATCCGCATCATTAACGAGCCTGCAGGCATTTCCATACTGAACACTAAAATAGCCTTGTTATCGGCCATCACTGCGTTTTCGACCAAGTTCATGGCGAAAGCGGTCTTACCCATCGACGGCCGACCAGCAACAATAATCAAATCGGACGCCTGCAAGCCGGAAGTCCGCGTATCGAGATCTTTATAGCCAGTAGTTAAGCCCGTAATAGCCCCTTTTGATTGAAACAGCTCATCGATTTTTTCAACCGCGTCTTTGAGTAAGTCGTTCACGCCTTGCGGTCCACCAGATTTCGGGCCCTGCTCGGCAATTTGCATAATTAAACGCTCAGCACCATCAAGCACATCCACCGCCGTGTAACCAGGCTCCTTGAAAAGCTGCCCCTTGGAAATCTTGTATTCCGTATTTCCCAAAAGTGTCAGCACGGGGGCCGCTGTGTCCCTCACAATAACCTTTCTCTCTGCTACTGCTCGATTTCCAGAATTGTCAACCACGCTGTATATCAATACATATTCACGGTATACGCTGGGATCTACAAACCCAGCGATCGAAATTTTTCCACTCAAATCCCCATCAAAACTATCCATCGCACTTGCACCTGGATCTTCGAATTTGGAACCAGC